>JALRDR010000656.1 GCA_023262145.1 Planctomycetaceae bacterium
GTCCAGGTTGTCGCTCCCTCAAATCCCATCTGCATGAACAACCCGTCCACAGCATCCAGACCGGGGATCTGCAGGAGTTCGTTCACCGTCATCACCGCCCCGGATGGCGCCGGTGGCAGGACCATGGCGCCGAATCGCTCCAGAATCACACCCACATCCGCCCAGGCCAGCCCCGTCACTGTAAACTCGTCCGACTGACGCATCGCCTTCCACTGCGACTGCCCCGCCAGTGCCGGTCGATCTCCCTCAATCGTTGCCAGAGTCTGCCTGACACTGTCCAGACCCGCTGCGATCACCAGATGCGATCCCTCAGACCACCACGCCAGCTCCACTCCCGGAGCAAGTTCACTCATGTCCGCTCGCTGAATCCTGCGACCTGAGATCGTCTGCGTTCTGACCTGCGGACCTCCCGGTGGCAACGCCTCCAGCAACAGCGGTTCCAGATCCGCTGCCAGTTCCGCCGCGTCATGAATCACCGCCACGCCGTACGGCGCTGGCTGATCACCGTCTCCGCCCAGACTGATCCCCAGAGATGTTCCCTCAGCACGCAGATGGTCAATCGCTCGCCGCAGGATCTGCCCATTCCCCTCACCGGACAGCTCAACCAGCACTCCCAGCAGCTCAAACACACGGTCCATCAGCTCGGTGTCTTCAAGTGATTTCCAGGCCGCCGTCCCTTGCAAGCCGGGCAGATGAGCCGACTGGCCGTCATAACTCAGCACAACAATGCTGTCCCCCGGCAGAATCTGCTCCGGACGAATCTCATCCCGCACCGCTGCCGCAGTGCCCCGCGACTCCATCGCACTTGTGCCCCACGAGAGCAACAACATTCCCAGACCCAGACCCAACGCCACCAATGCATGCCGCATGACCGCTTTCCCCAACACCGAAATACCCCGTTCCGATAAACTCGGTTCAGATCACTCTGCCTGAACCCTGAATCACTTCACAAATCCGTCACCACCAGTCCGGCGACTCCGCCACTGCCCCTCCACTCACTGCTGTCCATCCGAACGCAGACCGACCGTGTTGACCGAAATCACCTGAAACTGGTCGGCATTGCCGGCCACCGCCTGAACATGCTCGAAACGCATCTGCTCCAGCGGCTGTGCCGGCGTATCACTGTACTGCAGATCCTGAAACAGCCCGCGACCAAATCGATTTCGCGGCTGATCCGGGACTCGCCCAACTTCCCTGCCGTTGTGCAGAATGACAAACTGAGCCAGCCCGCTCTCCAGATCCGCCGTCGCTGTCCAGCGCACCTCACCGTTCGCCACAGACATCTTAATTGGTGCCGGGGGAGGCGTCACATCAGGCACCGCTGTATCTGTCACATAACTTTTCCATAATGCCGCGATCTTACCATTCGGAAGCCAGCCTGCTTCCACTGCGTTCCCGCGGAAGTCCCCTCCTGCTGCCGTTTCTGTGCCCGCAATCTCCGCCAGCCACGCCTCCTCAGCAGCCATCGCCCGCAACGGACCGCCTGCCTGCTCCGGAAGTCGCAGCCGCAGACATTCATCCAGCCACCTGATGGCCAGATAACGCTGATTCCCACACTCATGACTGGTGAGTGGATCGACAGCCACACCAATCAGCCCGCCACGTTTCCGCACGGGGCCAAAGAACGCCAGATTCGCCGGCCACACTCCCGCAAATCGATCGTCCTTCACAGTCACGCCTTCCTTCGTGCCCGGGTTGCACATGATCGGTACACCCAGCACCGCATCAGCAACCTCGTGCGGACGAATCCCCGGTCGATCCGGATTCACCTCCAGCAGCGGTACACCGGAACGCAGCCACGCCGCAGCTACGCGTTCCGGATACAACAACGTCATCCCGCCAGCCCAGTGCCCGCCGCCGCTGTGCCCCCACAAGGCCCACGGCACACTGGACAGCTCTGCATGACCACTCTGCTCGCCAAGATCAACCAGCCCCCGCAGAAATGCCGCCGCAGATCCGTTACGCGGATCACACCAGAGCTGACAGTCGGCCGACTGCGGCTGCTCGTACGCAGGAGATAACAACGCACAATCATGAGCCGCCGCGAGGGCCTGCCAGTGCAGGTCGAACGCACCTGTCAGACCCGACCGACACGAACCCTCCCCACAGCCATGCTGATGCACAACCACGCCCCGCAACCGCTCCACACCAGGCGGAACCCAGATCGTATAGTTCACCGCAAACTGCAGCTCACCGTCCTGCTCCGATGCGTCGTAACGCACCCGGTAATACGGTGGCTCCGCGTCCGGAAAGACATCGTAAGGAGCCTGCTGAGCCAACAGCGGAACCGCACCGGATGCAATCACCAGACACAATACCCCCCGCAGCATTCGCTTCATCATCTCGCCGTCCTCCCGGAATCTACTTCCGATCCTGATCCAGATTCTCCGCCACGCGGAGTCCTCTTTGTTCTGCACAGCCGACCGTCACAAAGCCGTTGCAGTTGCCCCTCCGTCAGGGACTGGCCTGCTTCGCCAGCTCTGCCTGCCGCACCCTGATAATTGCTGTCGCATCCTCAGGCCACACACTGACATCCACATACTTCCGCAGATCCCGCAGCGATACCACCTCGCATTTCTGCAGCTGCAGATACTTCAGATAGGCCTCAAAACTCGCCCGCGAACTGCTCACCCAGTCGTGAGCCGTATCAGGGACGCCGTGAAACTGCAGAATCGCAATTCGACCGGACTTTGCCTGCTGCACTGCCCGCTCCAGATCCTGCAGCGCCCACTTCGGT
>JALRDR010000661.1 GCA_023262145.1 Planctomycetaceae bacterium
ATCGCGACATGAAATCCGCGAGCATTGGGTCGGTTCTGCCAGATTTCAGTGGGCCTTCAGCAATTATTTCGCGGATCCAGTAATGACCAGCAGTAGCTCCAGCCGTCGCGGTTTTCTTCAGGCATCATCAGGCTCGCTGGCGGCGGGCCTGGCGGCCGGCCACGCAACAGACACTCAGGGCAGCGTCAGTGCGAACGAGCGGATACGCATTGGGTTTATCGGCACAGGCGGTCGTGGTTTTGGAGCACATGTCAAGACGCTGACTGCGCTGCACGCTGATGCGCGACCGATTGATCTGGTGGCGGTCTGCGATGTGTTCAACGAAAATCGTGACAAGGCTGCAGAGCACATTGAAGCGCAGACCGGAGCGACATGTCGCAAGTATGAAGACTATCGAGACATGATCGCGAAGGAGAATCTGGACGCAGTCTGTATTGGCACCCCGGATCACTGGCATGCGCGACAGGCAATCCACGCACTGCGGGCCGGTCTGCATGTCTATTGCGAAAAGCCAATGACGAAGAGCGTCACGGAAGCACTCGAAGTGATGAAGGTGTGGCAGACTTCAGGGCAGGTGATGCAGGTCGGAGTACAGTCGACAAGTCTGCCGGTCTGGAATCAGATTAACGAGATGCTGACGGGTGGTCGTCTGGGAAAGGTACTGATGTACCAGACAGAATTCTTTCGTAACTCTGCACAGGGGCAGTGGCGAGCTTACAAGCTGACACCGCAGATGACGCCTCGCAACATCAACTGGAGGATGTGGCTGGGAGTTGAAGAGGGGCTGGCGGAATATCAGGACTTTGACCGCGCGGTATACAGGCAGTGGCGGCGGTTCTGGCCATTTGGTTCCGGAATGTTCACCGATCTGTTTGTGCATCGCACGACGACCATGCTGAAAGGAACCGGATTGCGGTTTCCCGGTCGAGTTGTCGGTGCTGGCGGAATCTTTGTGGAGTATGACGGGCGGGATGTTCCGGACGTGGCGACAGTTGTTGCGGACTTTCCGGAAGGCGTGCAGGGACTGGTGACGGCGACGATGGCCTGTGCCAATACTCCAATTCGCCAGCTGATCCGTGGTCACTTCGGTTCGTTCGTACTGGGCACCGGAGAGAAATTTGATGGATTTGACTTCATCCCTGAGCGGCCTCAGATCACCCGCAACAGCAAGCTTCAGGAAGAACGCATCGCTGCCGAGACGGTGGAAGACACGACGTATGCTCACTTTGACAACTGGATCAATGCGATCAAGGCTGCAGATCCGTCAATGTGCAACAACGATCCGGCGCTCGGTGCAGCCGCGATTACCACAGTGATTCTTGGTGCACAGAGTTATCGTGAGGGGAAAGTTTTCCATTTCGACGAAGAGACGCTGAGTGTTCACGAGGGCAACTCTGAATGGGCGAAACGCTGGGAAGAGCGTTCACGAGCTCGCGGAGCCGCCAGTCATATTCGCGGCTGGCGGGCGGGGGAGCATGGCAGCACTCTGGAAGAACCGGATTACATGAAGCTTGCTGGCCCATGGGAGGGGGGAAAAGATCCCGGGGCGTGACGGACGATGTTGAAATGAGAGCGTGGTCGACAGGACAGGCTGAAGGCTTGAACTCCCGGAAGTCGGAGGACGTTTGATGGTACAGCACAGCAGATTGTCGCATTACTCCGCGTTGGGCCAATGCGGGTTTGGACCGGTCTCTCGACCGTTGATCCAGACTGGGCGGCGAAGCTGGATTCTGCAGACGGGGCTGGCGGGAATCGCTGGTCTGAGTGTTCCGCAGGTACTGCAGGCCGCCGCAACGAACTCTGATGCAGACGCGGCCGGCATTCGCTCTGTGATTCAGATCTGGCTTTCCGGCGGCCCCAGTCAGGTAGATATGTGGGACATGAAGCCGGACATGCCCGCAGAGATTCGTGGTCCGTTTCGGCCGATCTCCACGTGCGTCCCCGGGGTTCAGATCTGCGAGCATCTGCCGCTGCAGGCAGCAATGATGGACCGGTTTGTGCTTGTGCGTTCAATGGATGCCAGCTCCAGCAATCACACTCCGATCACATTTCAGGCAGCCAACCCAAAGGCACAACGTACAGAGATTGGCAGACAGGGTGGTGGCTACCCTTCCATGGGCTCCGTTGCGGCAAAATTTCGGGGGGCCAACCGGCCGGGGATGCCACCGTTTGTAGCGCTGGCCAACAGCATGGTGTCTGACATCTACGGTGCCGGCGACCTGGGGCAGGCCTATGAACCGCTCGACGGCGTGCGAGTGAACGGTCGGTTTTCCCTGCCGGAAGGGATTGCAGCACCGCGACTGCAGGATCGGAATGGTCTGCGTCAGCAGCTGGATCGTCTGCGGCGGCAGGTTGACCACTCTCCCGCACTGGGCCGGCAGGAGCGATTCACACAGGAAGCATATGATCTGGTCCTTGGTGGTGCGGCTCGGCAGGCGTTTGATATCTCCCAGGAATCTGACACGATGCGAGACCGTTATGGTCGCGACTCCATGGGAGAAAAAGCGCTGCTTGCCCGACGGCTGGTGGAGGCTGGTGTGACTTTTGTGACGCTCAGCGATGCCTGGGGGCACTGGGACCATCACGGTGACGAAGTTCGTTGGGGCGGTATCGAGAAAGGACTGACACCGATGCTGCCGGTGATTGACCGGGGCGTGACAGCTCTTGTCGCTGACCTTGAGGATCGCGGCCTGCTGGACTCAACGCTTGTCATAGTGATTGGGGAATTTGGTCGTGGTCCGGTGATGACAAAGACGGCCGGCCGTGATCACTGGCCTGCGGTGATGTCATTCCTCATGGCTGGTGGTGGATTACAGGGCGGCCAGGTGATTGGTGCCACGGATCGTCGTGGCGGAGCAATTCATGAGCAACCGCTTGGTCCCGGGGATCTGGCGGCAACAGTTTTCCGGCATCTGCAGATCCCGGGCGATGCGCACTGGACCAACCCGGCCGGACGACCGGTTCCGCTGATTGAGCAGGGACAGCCGATTGGCTGAGGAGTTGAACGCCGCGACGGATTGGATGGAGTGGTCCGAGTGTTCCCGGCGATGATTTGCTCCGTGGATTGAATGTGCAGCGGTGCTTTCCGCACGCAGATGTGCCTGCAGGTGCCTCGCTGGATCCCCGGTTAAGATCATCG
>JALRDR010000783.1 GCA_023262145.1 Planctomycetaceae bacterium
GTACCATTTCAGGGGGGACAGCAGGTCGCTGCGGCCAGCCCCCTGCAGCCTGGACCACGGGCTGAGCAGGAACGGATGCCGCGGCAGCAGATGGATCCAAGGCAGCAGATGGATCCACGGGAGGAGATGGAGGAGGCTCCAGGGGAACGCAGGCAGAAGAAGAAAGCTTTCCGCAACCGAACTCGTGAAGCGGACATGCCGCTGCACCTGCTGGGAACGCTGGGAAGAACTTATTATCGCGAGTCGCACCCGGTTCCATCACTGAAACACCCACGTGTGGGGATGCTGGCCATCCGCACGAACAAGCCGTGGCCGCTTACCGTTGATGGGATGAGTGGGATCAGGCTGGAGAGCGGAGTCTGGCTGTTCGAATCCAACCGCCCACTGGACCTGGGTGTCTCACACATCGTCCGTGTGGAGCATCGTCGCAATGTCAACGATATCGAGGCGACGTCCTATCGCTTCGTAAGACTGATTCCGGGCCGCGTTGTCTACCTCAACTTCGATGTTGATTCGCTTCCCTGAAGCGGTAACGTATGACCCCCGGATTTCTGGTCAGCAGTAGAAGCGCAACCAGCACCAGCAGAAAGCTCACGGAATTCTTCGTGAGCTTTTTTCGTGCCCAGCGGGCCGAGTCCGGGTGGGGGAAGGAAGGGGCGGACACGTGCTGAACAAAAATCGGCTCTGAGCAGCCAGTCGAACTCTGGTGCTGAGAGCTGACCGCTCGATGCCGGCTGCCATGGTTGTCAGCCGACGCGAACACTGCCGCTGGTTTCTGCATGAGCAGCATTGAGCAGCATTGAGCAGCGCCGCAGCAGCTGTCGGGTCTGCCTGAATGCGTCACCCTGAGGGCTGGCTGCTCCGGCTGAATTCACTGATCTGTGTTGCGGGTGCAGCGCAAAAGAGCTTATTCGCCGGGAACGTCACCTTTGATGAAGCTTTCTGCCTGAAGCTGATCAAGGCGATCGCGTTCTTCGTACGGTCGATTCGTGTAGTACCACTGCGACCAGTTCCGGAATGAGCGAATTCGCCAGTCGGTCGCGTTGCTCAGTCGTTTCTCCTCAGGGTCGGCCGCTGTCAGTCCGCCGAGCGGATCGAGCGACATACCGAAGCCATTGGGTCTGCGGGAGATGAACCGAAGGGCCATTTCAGCTTCCACATTGACGTCCACATTGGGGTCCTTGAGTCCCTCCAGCATTTCTGGCACGAGGCTGAATCGTCCCGTTCGCCCCAGCGCCCAGAAGACGGATCTGCGGACATCTGCACTGGGGTGTCGGATCAGCTTCTTGAGCCGATCGATCTGCCCGACAAGTTCATTGGGATCATCAATCGACTGGACGCTGAGCACGACATCATCGGCGAGTTCTTCGTCAACTTCATCCAGCTGGGAGAAGTCAATGTTCTCCATTGAAGCGAGCAGCAGGTCCAGTTCGGTGGGTTCCTTGTTCTTTTTCTTGTCACCGAATGGGTTTCCCTTGTCAGCACGCAGCTGGCCGCGTCCGAGCAGTGACTTGAGGATCTGATCGGTGGAACGCATGTAGTAGAGAATTGCCAGAGCGGTTCCGTTGTCCTTGCCGGAATGAGTCGGGAAGCTGCCGTCCTGCTGCTGCAGGGTGAGCAGTCCATCACCAAAGACAACATACCAGTCCTGGCCATTCACATCGCTCAGCTCACCCACGGCAGCTGCACGTTCGATGCAGTAGTAGAAGTAAATCTTGTGCTCCACGGAGCTGACCGGGGCGAAGTTTCTCATGTTCCACTGAAATGCCCGATCCACACGATTGTCCATGACACCGGAAGCGACTGCCGAGCGATGGTCTGCGAATGCGGGTGGCACGAGTGTCGGATCAACCTCTTCCTCAACTTTTTCGAGCGCACCGAAGGCGAGTTCCTGCTGTTCCTTTGGTTTGGCTTTTTCGCGGGATCCGTGCAGCATCAGCCGGCACACCCCAAGTGCTCCGCTTCCGGCCATCGTCATATTGTGAGTGGAACGTCCCATGCCGGGCCCCAGATTTGTCCCGGGCCGATAGGGCCAGCCGCCGTCTGCATTGCCGGATTTCAGCAGATAGTTGGCGGCCCGCTCAATGCATTCCGGAGACAGTTGGCAGCCGGCACGCTGGCAGGCCCAGAGTGCGAGCACGGCATATTGTGTCATGCTGACGTCACCAGGATTCCGTGGTGTATCGCTCCACGAGCCATCGGGGTGCTGGACAGCCTGAACGTAATTTGCAATTACCTGCAGATTGTTGACATAGGCTTCCTTGTCGACGTCTGCCAGCAGCATGGCGTCTACCCCGGCACCGTAAATGTGATCGTAGGCTGAGATCGGGCGATAGGTCTGACCAGAGGAACGCCCTGCTGCTGCGCGCAGACCTTCAGCAACCTTGGGATCTGACGCGGGGATGCCGCACTTGGTCAACGCGTAAGCCACCAGGACTCCGGTTCCCCCGTGTCCGCCGGGGCGATCCTCGCGGAGGTATTCGAGTGCCTTGTCCACAGCGGCATCAAACCTGGGAATGCTGGTTGACTTGCGGCCGTCAGCAAATGCTGAAACGGAGCCGGAGTTGCAGGCGATCGCTGCCGTCAGAAGTGTCAGAACCAGTCGCAGGTGCATAACGGCACACCTTGAAGAGTTACGGGGGAGCAAAATTGGTTGTCAACGGTGCGGCTGGAGGCAAAGCAGTCGTGCTGTCATGCCGAACACGTGACTGCCCGGAGTGAGAATACCGTCAACTGGTGGTGTTCCCACAGATACAGGAGCATCGGTCAGCCCACTTTCAGGCGCACAGAAAACCACCCAAAAGTCTAATTCTGCAGGACATGCGTGTCAAATTCCGCAGGCTGAACCGCCCGCTGACAAGCTGGCTTACTGCGAAGCGGGAATTGTCGGATCCCTCAGCGAGGCGCGTTCCCGAGCCAGCAGTGCATCCTCCAGATTCCGCATGTGCTCGTGATACTGCTGATCGAGTGCTTCCCAGGAGACATCGGCAATTCGGCTGAACGATGGTTCCTCCAGAACTCGCTGCCCGTCCGGTCGGTAGATTTCGGCGAGAAAGCGAGTGAGCTGATCGCGATACAGGCCGTCTTCGTAATGCATGAGGAAGTGGGCAAACCCGGAGGCCTGGGAAT
>JALRDR010001049.1 GCA_023262145.1 Planctomycetaceae bacterium
GAGAGCGCGCCAGGCAGCTGCTCTCGCTGCGATTGGACGCGGTGTCTACGCGGCGATGGTGGAGGAAATGCGAGATCGCCACGATGGGGTGCCTACAGAAGACGTTCATCGTCAAAACCTGGCATCAGTCTGTGATGAGCATTCTGCAGAAGCATTGTCCCTAAACATCGATGAGATTGCTGTTGATGCGCCGTCAATGCCGGGCGGGATACTGGAGGTCCTGCGCGCCACTCAGGAGTGGTTGTCTCGCGATCGTCGTGATGTCATGTCATTGCACGATGTGTACGAGCGAGCTGAATATGGACGGAAATTTCGACGTGCCCGACTCAGGAAGAGTGTGGCCGGTCGTGAAAAGCGGGCGGAATGGACTCCGAAAGATTCCGCTGAAGCGGAACCGTTGCACTATCGCTGGAGGCAAGTGCGGCAACTGTTGATCGATCTTCAGGAGGTCGCATGAGCAGTCGTCGTTGGGCCAATGTGTCTTATTTGGATGCCATTCGTCCGGAACCGGCGTGGCGGACTGATTACGCTTTTCTGGCAAGCTATTCAGCCGATCTCGTAGCGATGGTCGCAGCGCTGCTGTCACTTGCAGGACTCGACGACGACCGCGGTTCCGGCAGCAAAGTCGACCTCGCGAATGCCGTCGATCAGTTGGCTGATCGTGTACGGCTGGTGGTGCAGGCCGGCCGATTGGTCGCCCCAGCGAAGACCCCTCGAATCCTGACGATTCTGGATCGTTATGTTCGAGAAGTCCAACTGGATGAAACCACAGCGTCGTGGCATCCCAAAGCAGTACTCGCAAAACATGTGCAGCAGGATGGCGAGGGCAAAGAGTGGCGACTCTGGATTGGAAGTCGAAACCTGACGCGGGACCTTGCATGGGACGTGGGCCTCACACTGATCGGACGCTCCGACGGGCAGGGCTCAGACGTTCCCGGGTTGAGTGATTTGGCGGCAGCACTGGCGGAGCAGGCAGCCTTACCAGGAATCAGCCCGCAGGCAGTTCGTCGAGAACTGCAGCAAGTCCGATGGGTCGTGCCGGCAGGATGCAGCATCAATTCACTTCGG
>JALRDR010001050.1 GCA_023262145.1 Planctomycetaceae bacterium
GGGTCCAGTTGGGAAGCAATCGCAAACCCAAGCTTGACCTTCATGCCGGAACTGTAATTCTGCACCGGAGCGTCAAGAAATTCTTCAAGTTCAGAGAAGTCCACGATGGCGTCGAATCTGCGAGTAATCTCTGCACGGCTCATTCCAAGCAGTGTGCCCTGATTGTAGATGTTCTCGCGTCCCGTCAGGATCGGGCTGAATCCGGCATTGAGTTCAATCATTGCGGCGACACGCCCTCGCATTGTCACTCGACCGCGATCAGGTCGGATCAGTCCGACAAGAATCTTCAGCAGTGTGCTCTTCCCTGCGCCATTGTGGCCAATCAGACCAAGACATTGCCCGCGGTTCAGCTCAAACGAAACATCTCTGAGACTCCAGAATTCATCTTTCCGCAGTTCAGCATCCGTGACTGGTTTCAGAATCTCTGATTCCTGCTGCTGCCGAGAGAACGGATTCAGTGCCGTGACCGCGCCCTGCATCCCGTACCACATGGAACGGCGAAGCGATTTGCAGAATCTCTTGGAGACCCCTTCAGCTCGGATCAATACATCATCGCTCATCAAGGTACTCCCCATTTTCCTGTCAGCAGAACCAGATCTGAAGTCATCAGTTCAACTTCCGGAAACGCGCTCGATGATGTGAGGAAGGGAAATCTTCAAAGCCAGCACCGCCAGCACCAACAAACCGAGGGAACAGGCAGTAAGTGAGAGAATGCTCAGGATATCAGCTTGCTCCTCGCCGAGCAGCCAGCTGCGGCTGCCGACGATCAACGGTGTCACTGGATTCCAGAGCATGACAGATCTGGCCAGTCCTGAGGCTGGCAGCGGAAAGACCACTGGAGTCAGAAAGAATGCAAATCGCATACACAACTGAATGCCGCGGGAAAGATCCTGGAAAAGTGCTGCTACTGGGACGAGAATCAATCCGAGCCCCAGCCCGAACAGGAGCGTGACTAACAGACCTGCGGGAAACAGCAGCATTTCAGCACGCCATGCCGGCGGGTAGAGCAACAGGAAGACCGGTAGAAATAGTGCCGTGATGCATGTGTTCAGCAGCACTTTGTAGAGCACGACCAGTACCAGAGACTCGTGAGGGAAACTGACCTTACTCAATGTCCCTCTGGCTTCATTCAGAACCGAGAGTCCCCCAATCAGACCGCCGTTAAAGGCTGTCCAGAGCAGATTACCTGTGAATACAAACAGTGGATATGGGGTGCTTATGGAATCAAGCGTGAGCACACTGCTGCTGAGAAAAATCCAGACCGCCGAATTTGCCAGTGTCGGGGCAATAATCCAGAACCAGCCCAGAAAGCTGCCTCGAAACAGAGTGCGTGTGTCACGCAGGAATGTCTGCCACGCAAGGTCTTGTGTCAGTTTGCGGTCCTGCACCATTCCGACAATTGCCTGTCGCACTGCGTCCCCACCATTTCGTGGAGTGATGACGCGAACCGGAAGTTTTCCTGGGGACGACACCGTAGAAAAGACCCTTCTTGAGCAGAAATGTCCGCAACCTTGTCAGGTACGAATAATTGTGAGAACAGCGAACGTCGAACTGCATCCGTTGACAACGGGGTTGCCGTTCGATCGTCATCCGCCCGGAATGATCGTCGTTTGTGCAGTGCAATGCTTCAGTAAACCCTGCGAGTGGAGTATTTTCCGGACAACTGATGTCAGAATACAACATTCCTGAGGGCGGGGCCATTGTTCTGATCATTTGATGCCGTGTGGAAGCAGCTGCAGGGATTCTTCCAATTCTGCAGATTCCAAGCCGTTAGGAGAAATCGAGGTGCTGCGAAAT
>JALRDR010000934.1 GCA_023262145.1 Planctomycetaceae bacterium
ATTGCTGACGAAAGGGGACGAATTGTTGCTTTTGGAGGACGTGTGTTGCCGGGAAGCAACACAGAGGGACGCGGGAAGTACTGGAACAGTCAGGAGAGTTCAATTTTCCAGAAGCGGCGCATGATGTACTCATTCGACCGCGCGAGAGACACGATCAGGCGACAGCAGCGCGTGCTGATCGTTGAAGGTTACATGGACTGCATCGCCTGCCATCAGGCCGGAATAAAAAACGCAGTTGCAACGCTCGGTACCGCTCTGACGGAAGAACATGTCAGGTTTTTACGCAGATTTGAAGCTCAGGTTGTACTTGTTTACGACAGTGATGACGCAGGGCAACGCGCTGCAGAACGCTCAATATCCAATTTCCTGTCGTGGGATGTTGATCTGAGAATCCTGAATGTTCCGTCGGGCAAGGACCCGGCGGACTATCTTCAGGAGCACTCTGCGGAAGAATTCCTGCAGCTTGTTGAAACCGCATCGGAGGCGTGGGAATACAAGTTCGCGGCCATTCTGAAGCGAACGGACCTCAGCTCCATCGCCGGACGGCAGCAGACACTGGAGCAGATGCTGGAGTTCCTTGCGGCAGCCCCGGGGTTAAAGGGAACTGCACGGGAAGACATGATTCTGAGGGAAGTCTGCCGAAAAGTGGAAGTGGACGAACGTACCGGCCGGCAACGATTATCAGAGTTACGCGGGCAGGAAGATCGCAGACAGCAACTCCGCGGGAACGATGCAGTCCAGTCAGACCAGTCAGGCAGGCTGGGTAGTTCCGCTTTTGACAAAGCTGAACGTGAACTGCTGGAGATTCTGCTGGCCTCTCCGGAAACAGTCGAAACCACCTGTCTTCACATTGGACCGGAAGACTTTGAGACACCTCGTTATCGCAGACTCCTTGAGCTCTGCCTTGGACTCTGGAATGAAGAAGGGAAACATGCAGACATTGGCACGCTGCTTGCGGCATCTGATTCTGATTCAGAGATCATCAGTCTGATCAACGATGTGCTGGATTCGGCCGAAGCCCGCGGAACCCTCAGACTGCTCAGGGAATCGGCGGAATCTGATTCTGAACAGAGTATTCCGGTGCACCTGGAAAGAGTTCTGCTGGTTCTGCTCGGACGCCGTGATCGGAAACTGGGACAGCTCTCAAGCGCATTACGTAACGAACAGAAGTCACAGGAAAGCGGGCTGGATGAAGAAACAAAGAATCGCCTCCGAGATTTACAACAATTTCGCAGAGAGCAAATGGGCAATCCCTCCCGATTGAAGTGATCAATTCCTGTGAAAAACGACTGGGGAAGAAGCACTTTTCTTACACACCCCCGGGTTATGAACAATATTGCAGTGTGTCTGCGAATCTCCGCCATGCGGATATCTGCGGAATACTGCTGACGACAGTCAGCTTCTGAAGCGGATCAGGAAACAGTAAGAGCGTCGCTGATTTGCAGCGTCACGGAGTAAGCAGCATGCAGTGTCTGGATGAAGAACTTCGCAGTCTGATTGAATCGGGGCTTCGGCAGGGCCACCTGACGTTTGCTCAGGTCAATTCCTACCTGCCCGATGAAGCAACACACCCGCAGCACCTCGACAAGCTGATTTCCTGCCTTGAGGAACTCAACCTGCAGCTGGTCGAAGCTCCACTTGAAGAAGTACTGCCTGTCACTGCCGCCATCCGCAAGCGTCAGGAGATTCGGTTTGAGGACGACTCTCGAGGTTCTGAAGATCCGATCCGCGTCTATCTGAGCCAGATGGGTGAAATCCCGCTGCTCACACGCGAAGAAGAAATCTACCTCGCCAAGCAGATTGAAGTCACCCGTCGTCGATACCGCAGAGAACTTCTCTCCACCGAATTTGCGCTCAGCTTCTGCCATGAGACACTGCTCAAGGTGTACCGCGGAGAACTTCCCTTCGACCGCACAATCAAAGTCTCGATGACGGAAAGTCTCGAGAAGGAACAGATCATCGGACGAATGCCGATGAATCTGGCCACAATTCAAAACATCCGAGAACGCGATCAGGAAGACTACGCACAGCTCCGCGACGCGGACCTCAATCCGCAGCAGGCTGAACTGATCCGTGCTCGCATGGCTGAACGCCGCCGCCGGTGTGTAACACTCCTCGAAGAACTCAGCCTTCGAACGCAACGACTCCAGCCCTGCATGAAGCGACTACAGCAGATCTCTGCTCGCATGTCAGAACTTCAGGAGCAGGTCGACAGTCTGCGCAACCTGCCCTCGGCAAACGATGAGCGGGTGATGCTGCAGCGAGAACTCGATGACCTGGCTGAAATGACCTGTGAAACCCCACGCTCGCTGGCGAATCGGGTTGCAGCAATCGAAGCCCGGCACTCTGAATACGACAAGGCAATGCGGGACTTGTCCGGTGGCAACCTGCGACTCGTGGTGTCAATTGCCAAGAAGTATCGCAACCGTGGCCTCACCTTCCTCGACCTGATTCAGGAAGGAAACACCGGCCTGATGCGAGCAGTGGACAAATATGAGTATCGTCGAGGCTATAAGTTCTCAACGTATGCCACGTGGTGGATTCGTCAGGCCATTACCAGAGCCATCGCCGACCAGGCCCGAACAATTCGCGTTCCGGTCCACATGATTGAGGCAATGACCAAACTGCGTGCTGCCGCTCGAGTACTGCTGCAGGACAACGGGCGTGAACCGACCGTGGAAGAAATGGCTGAAGCCGCCAATGTTCCACTCGAAGAAGCTCGTCGCGTCATGCGAATCTCAAGACAGCCGATCAGCCTCGACAAGCCCATCGGTGATGGTGAGGACAATGCCTTCGGTGACTTTATTGAAGACCGTGGCAATGACAGCCCGGTCAGCAATGCGGCTTCCGAAATGCTCAAGGACAAAATTGACACTGTCCTGAAGACACTGACGTACCGTGAACGAGAGATCATCAAGCTGCGATATGGTCTGGGTGACGGCTATACCTACACCCTGGAGGAAGTGGGCAGAATCTTCAAGGTTACCCGCGAACGCGTACGACAGATTGAAGCCAAAGCTGTTCGTAAACTGCAGCATCCGGTTCGCAGTCGACAGTTGCAGGGATTCCTGGAAGGTATCGCTGCAGTTGCCGGACACTAGAACCTGCCTGTTCAGCAGAGAGTCGCACGCCCTGCGGATCTATGCTTCACAATGCCGACATCCGCTGCTATGAATTGACAGCTCCGCATCACTCGTGTGCAGGAGCTGTTTTTTTTTGCGGCACGGCTGCTCATATCCCAATGGAAATTACGCGACCAGTTCCAGCACTTTCACAGGCCATTCTCCGTCTGATTGCTGCAGTCGCAGCAATCGTTTCGGTCATGGTCGTGATGTTCAATGATCCGTCTGGAGCATCCCTGTGGTGGCCTGCGGACATTCACCGGGCCTTTGTCACTGCACTCGGAGGCACCGTCTCACAGCAGGTTTCCGGTGAACTGACTGCATCGCTGCTGTGGATGCCGCTGTTTCTGCGCGTCACTGTAGCGGTCGCTGCCACGATCGTTTTCCGTAGTCTCATACTGCATTTGTTCGCTGGCAGCGCGTCCGGGATCCCCGGAATTGCCGCTTTTGCCGCAGACCGACTGCAGCCGGCACTCTGCATCAGTCTGCTCTGGCTGGCGATCTGGTACTTCGCTCCGTTACTGGGCAACCCTGCCCTGAACCAGCTCCTTTCAACAACATCTTCCTCCCTGCTGGCACTCCTGCTGGCGATGCTGTTCTGCAGTGCACTTACGGCTGCAGACTCGGATTTATGCGGCAGCCACAGTGCCGCAGTTCCTGAGGCAACGGGACGGCAGGCTCGCTTACTTTGCCTCCTGATACTCCTTACCGCAGCAGTGGGCTGGCAACAGACATCCTTCTGGATGAATCAGAATCTGTATGCGGGACTGAATGTTCCGCATGGTGATTCTGCCATGTATGAAGAACATCTCTGGAATGTCTGGCACGGCAAGGGATTCCGCAGTTATCTCGATCAGGGACTGTTTCTGGGCGAACACATTCAGTTGATCCATCTGCTCCTGCTGCCCTTGCACCTGTTGTTGCCTTCATACCTGATGATGGAGTGGGTATCGTCAGCCTGCCTTGCCGCCTGTGTCATCCCGATTTTTCGCATGACCCTCAGACACTCCGGTTGTCCCGGCGTCGCACTGCTGCTGGCGCTGTCGTGGCTCTTCTGCTTTCCGATGCACTTTCTTGACATCGCCATCGATCTGAAGACCCTGCGACCATCCTGCTATGGGTTGCCCTTGCTGTTCTTTGGAATCGATCTGACTGAAGTGCGCCGGCTGAAATCAGCGGCCGTGTGCTTCTTCATCGCGCTGCTGACCCAGGAAGATTTCGCGATTGTGATCGGCTCTGTCGGCTTTGTGTTTCTGACGCTTGAACTTCGGCGTCCGGCGGCTGAGCGTTCCGCGCTGATGCTCCGCTGGTCTGCTGCCGTCGGGATCCTGTCCGTGATCTGGGTTCTTGCAGCAGTGCTGCTTGTTATCCCCGCGTTTCGGGACGGAGAAGTCGTTCACTACAGCCGCTACTTCGGTGATCTGGGCTCCAGCCCGGGCGATCTGCTGCAGACAGCACTGACAGCACCAGATCGAATCCTGCAGATTCTGTTCAGCCAGCGTACATTGCTGTATCTGATCCTGCTGACAGTTCCCACCGGATTCCTTGCCTGGAAACGCCCGTTGCATCTGAGCGCGGGGCTGCTGACATTTCTTATGCTCAGTCTGATTCAGCTGGACAATTCCTCAGGAAATGAAGCACAGTCCCTGTCCGGGCTGCCACCTGTTCCCTATCACCACTTCCATGCTCCGCTGCTGCCAGTCATCTTCTGGGCGGCCGCCGCCGCGACTCGGTCCTCAAACAATTCTTCGCGGCCCCCAAAGTCGTGGTTGAGATCGCTGGCACGCTGTTCTGAACGGCCACGCTTTGCGGCAGGAACAGCTCTGCTTTGTGCAGTCTTTTCGGCGATTCCCGGTTCTCTGTTTCCGTCAGGAGCCGTCTTCTGGTCGGAAACATCCTCCTTTGGCAGAAACAATCTTTACGAACAGCATGATCGGGGCCGGCAGTTGGAACTGATACTGCGTGAGATCCCGGAATCCGCTCGAGTAGCCTCCACAGACTATGTGCACACGCGTTTGACACATTACGAACGCTCTTACGATTACAGTGGCTATCTGCGTGCGGTCAACGACTATCAGCCCGGTGTCCCTGCAGACACTGATTACATCATCATTGATACCACACACCGCTACAGTCAGATTCGGCGAGCGGAAGATGTGCCGGAGCTGCGTGAGCAACCAAGCCAGTGGGAACTGCTTCCCGACAGCAGCAACGGTCTGTTTCTGGTGCTGAAGCGAAAACACTGAAGTCAGCGGACACTCGAACAACTTACCGTCGCACTGAAGCTATTCCGCAAAACGCCCATCTGCAGATTGCTGCAGCAAAATCGAATGCTGCTCATGAACGCCCCCTTTGGATCGCAGCAGTGTGACCTGAACCTGATCTGGTTCACCAGTTTTTCTTCCCGGCCTGACCCGTCTTTGCGTCATCAGTCTCAGGTCTGCAAAGGAGGCCTGACGCAGTGCCGCGGCAGGACGCAGCAGCATCACTGTCACCTGGCTCGATTCGACTGCAAGCTGTAATCTTCTGACCACCGAAGTTGTCGCTCGCGGCAGCCACGCCAGTACAACACGCACACCGCGACTTCTGGCGGCCTGCTCCAGAGCCCACAGCCACTGTCCCTGCACCATCCCATCGACAAGGTCTGTCGAAAAACGACGCGGATTCACGGCCGTCATTGCCGGAATTCTGACCAGCAGAATTCGAGATAACGGAATTCCCTGAGCTGCTGCACAGGCCGGATGAAACTCCCCCCCCTGATCAATGACTGCCAGACAACCCGGTCGCCGCAGCAATCCGGCAGACGCCCGCAACGCAAGTGAACCCGCTGCCTGACCTGCCTGGGGACTGATCCACTCCACAACCGCCCCCTGCGGAATTCCTCCTGCCGGCAGCAACCCGTCGAGCGCAGACAGACCAGTGGGTGTAACACAAAAATCATCCGTCAAACGAGTCTGCGCACGAACACCACGAATCTGGCTCCGCAACTCAAGAATTGTCTGCTCACGCAGACTGCCGGAAGATGAGGACATGGGAAACTCGCTGGCTGTGCCGCGTCACTGCAGAATCCGGAAAAGACCGGTTCTTCAAAGACCGGTTCTTCGGAGCAGCACGCCGTCACCGTAAACTGCAAACGGTTTCCCTACCGGTCGGAAATCTTCCGTATTCAGTACGCAGCATCCACGACGCTGCTGACGGAATCCCGACTGGATCTGTAATCATCGAAATGGGCTGCAATGCACTGCAAAATCTGCAGATAGCCCGGTTTCGCGGGTCTCGGAGCGGAGATCTGTGAATCTCGACTCGGAAATCGTCTGCTTTCCGTTCATCGGTCCACAGACATCGGGCAGGTTAGGCAGGAATCCGGATGCTGTCAATCCGCAAGAAAGTCCACCGCGACAGGTTAACTGTACGGAATCTCTCGACTGATCAGCCCGAGCGTCCCCAATTCCGGCAGCAACCACCATTCCTTACCGCAA
>JALRDR010000947.1 GCA_023262145.1 Planctomycetaceae bacterium
GTCTGGCTGTCGGTGGCAGCGCCAGATCGGCATGCTCTGCAAACGGGTAATCCACCGGCTGATAGTCAATCGCCAGCTCGGGAGTATCACGCCAGCGTCCCCCCGAATGCAGAGAATTCAGAGCGCGATCCAGAATCCCGCCAGTCAGCAGAGTACGTTCCACAGGATACGCTGGCGTTCCACTGTGCACCATCTGTTCGATGCCCTTGAGCAGATACGCGAAGTGCGGATATTTTGGTGTCGTGCGTTCGTCGAACACGCTGGTAAAGATGCTGTGGTCGTGCATCCGCAACGCAACCCCCGTTCCGGCAGCAGTGGTGGGAAACATCAACTGAGCAGCTCGGAACCCGTCACAGTATTCAAACAGGAACGCCGTCGCTTCCGGGTCATCTCGCAATGATGCACCTTCCAGCACCGGTACTGCCTCCCAGGCAGCCTGTACCAGGTCGGCCGGGATCATCCCGCTGTCGACGAGCTTCCAGACGTCAGCCCCCTGCACTCCACGCACACGCCGTACCCCCGATTCGGCACCGCGTCGCCGCTCCAGATGCCACTGCAGAAACTCCAGCGCGTGAATTCCGTAGATATCCAGCCCGCTGTAGCCAATCCCCACTGCTGCTGTCGGAGCACAGGGCATCGGAATGGTGGCCGCTGATGTGCGATGCCCCACTGGGAGCGAAGATCCGGCCTGCAGCGGAATATTCAGCCGGCGTGCACGCTGGTACATGGCCAACGCGTCTTCCCAGCGCGGTCCCAGATGCTTGTCATTAAAGACCGGAACAACCCGCCCATACTTCTCGAAAGTATCCGCGATCGCATCAAAGAAGCGACGCCGTGGATAAAGTTGCTGCCCCACGTCATTCCACGGATACTCACCGTGCTCCCCAATACTGATCACACCGTCCACCGGAATGCCGTCCGTGCCAGCCGTCACAGCACCCTCAATTGTGTTGAAGATCGGGACCCCGAATCGTTCCGCCATCTGTCGGGCAATACTGGCGTCGGGAAACTGATCCACATACATGCTGGCCAGTTCCAGTTGCGGACCAGGCCCACCGGTCTGTTCCCATCCCTCAAGGATCTTTCCCAGGATCACATCGGCATGGGAGCCGGGCTGATAGATGGTCACGACGGCTGCGACCCGGCGATTGCGATTCTCGGTCTGCTCATCGCCCGGAGCTCGGGATCCGGCAGCCATTGTCATCGTCATGCTGCCGGCTGTCTGCAGTGCTGTGCGTCGCGAGATCCTGTTCATGGCGGCTGGCCTTCTGATCCGGGCATCGCGGTGGCAGCAGTTTTTGCCAGCACGAAGCAGGTAACAAATAATCTTTCCGATCCGGATTATGGCCGGATCCGCCTGCAACGAAAACCGAGAAACAATGAACTGCCGTTGGCATACCGCATGCCGAGTCGAGAAAATTCGTTCAGCCCGACATAACCTGGCTGTGAGATGTCGCAGTCTGTTCGGCGTCAGCGGACATTGTCTCTGGTTCACATCATGGTCGGCGATCGGTCGTCGTCCCGGTGTTGTCTGATGCTCTCAGCAGCCTTTCGTCAGTAAAGACTCTGCAATGACCACAGGATTTGATCAGGAAACACTGCTGTCCGCTGAACGATTGATCGAGGCGGCACTTCAGGAAGACCTCGCCGATGTGGGAGACCTCACCTGCCTGTCCACACTCCCGCAGCAGCAGACCGCTGCTGTACAGATTGTCTCACGAGAATCCGGAGTCTTCTGCGGTGGTCAGCTGATCGCTCTGACATTCAGCCGCCTGCAGGCAGACGTACAGACGGAACTGTTTGTCAGTGATACAGAGGCACTTGTTCCCGGAACCGTCGTCGCGGAGATGCGAGGTGACGTTCGCAGCCTGCTCATCGGGGAACGAACCATCCTCAACTTCCTCACTCATCTGTGCGGCATCTCATCGCTTACGGCAAAGTACATCCGGGAAGTTGCCGGGACCCATGCTGTTGTACTCGACACCCGCAAAACCCTGCCGGGCTGGCGACGGCTTCAGAAATACGCCGTTCTCTGCGGAGGTGGCACAAATCACCGGATGGGTCTGTTCGATGGTGTTCTGATCAAGGACAACCATCTTGCCGCACGCGGAACACTTTCCGCCGCCACCGCTGTGGAAGCAGCACGCGCATACCTGCAGTCCCGCCAGCTGCCGGCAACCGTAGAAATTGAAGTCGATACGCTCGATCAGCTGCGTGACGTACTTACTGCCGCTCCGGATATCGTGCTGCTGGACAATATGGACTGCGCAACGCTACTCCGTGCGGTAGAGCTCCGCAATCAACTCGCTCCGCAGACGCTGCTGGAAGCATCCGGTGGCGTTTCTCTGGCAACAACAGGTGAGATCGCCCGCACCGGTGTTGATCGAATCAGTGTGGGGGGCCTGACGCATTCCGCCCCGGCACTCGATCTGGGGTTTGACTGGACCGCACTCGCGTCCGACGATGCTCGCAACTGAACGTGCCAGCCGGCTGCCAGCCGACGCATGCCGGGTCCGACCACCGTCACATCCAGGGAAGCCGCCGCGGATTTTCCGGAAAACGCAATGATTCGCCAGCTTCTGCAATCCGTACGATCGACAGAGTCTTCGATATCGCTCCAGCTGACTGCGGATCCTGTCAGCATGATGCACTGAACAGATCGTGCGGAATCAGCAGGCCTTACCCTTTGGTTCGGCACGCGGTCAGGATCTTTGCCCACCGGCAGATTCTGCCGAATGCCGACTGATTCCGGCAGAATCGCCCGACGATAAGCAACAGGGAATATCTGCACTTATCTGCCTGGGCTAAACCGATGACGCAAACTCAAAAGAAACCCGCTTCCCGCCTCCAGACTCCGCTGGAAACCTACCTGCGTGAAATCAATGAGACAGCGCTGCTGACTGCAGACGACGAAAAAATGCTGTCCAACAGGATTTCCGGTGGCGATGCAGCTGCCCGCGACCGGATGGTTCGAGCCAATCTGCGGCTGGTTGTGAACATTGCCCGAGGTTATTCAGGGAAAGGTCTGCCGCTGCAGGACCTCATCGAAGAAGGCAACCTCGGTCTGCTGCGGGCAGTTGAGGGCTTTGATCCCACGATGAACACCCGCTTCAGTACCTACGCCAGTTACTGGATCAAACAGTCCATCAAACGTGCACTGGTAAATTCCGCCAAGACAATTCGAATCCCTGCCTACATGGTGGAACTGCTGTCCAAATGGCGTCGCACGTCCGCTGAACTCACAGATAAACTCAATCGAACCCCTACGCCGGAAGAAATCGCTGCCGAACTGGGCATCCCCAGAAAGAAACTGCGAATCGTCAAGAAGGCCATTACACTCTACAACGCCACCCCTCAGACTGACTCCGACGATGGCGGACTCACTCTCGGTGATATTATTCCGGACGAACGACTTCGTGGCCCGGAAGATGAACTGATCAACACCGATAACCTGAACCATGTCACCCGACTGCTGGATGAGATGGATGGCCGTGAGGCAACAATTCTGAAAATGCGATTCGGCATCGATGATCACGAACCACAGACGCTCAAGGAAATCGGAGAAACGCTCGGACTGACACGCGAACGCGTTCGTCAGATTGAAGCTGAAGCGCTGCGACGCCTGTACCGCAGTCTGAATGGCGAGACCTGATCATCAGCTGCTCAACGCTGCCATTTCTGCACAGCCGGACCCGCAAAGTCCGGCTGACTGCATTTGGGGAACACACCGGACAGTTCCGCTGATTCCCGGCAATGTGGTCGGGAACAACAGGGCCAGTTCCTCGGCCAGAGTGTCCAATGCTGCCCGGAGAATATGTCTGCAGCTGAAGTGTTCCGGGAAACGCCAACGCACCGCCTGAAGACAACATCTGCATTCGACCGCCCGCAGAAAAGACCGCTGGCCACCACCTTGCACGACGCAGTCCCCGCGCCCCGGTCGTCACCGGTCGCCCCGGTCGTCACCGGTCGCCCCCGGTCGTCACCGGTCGCCCCCGCTCGTCACCGCGACGCTCTGCAGGCCGTCTCCCCGGCTGCAGAACTCGCCTGGCTCCAACAGGATCTGCACCAGGATTCCCCGGGTTGCTCACCTTGAATCCACCGCAGAACCACCAGAATCCACCAGCAAGGCAACACAGCAGCAACAGTTTTGCCACGCAAAATGCACAGGTTTTCAACAACTCGCAGGCCGTTTCTCACCAGGTCGTCAATCGTTTCTCAACAAGTTATCAACACGTTGCACGCCAGCAAACAACCAGATTCCCACACTGAACGCCGGCCAAAGTACGCTCCGGAGGAGCCGCCTGGGGGATTCTGCGGACTCATTTCACGGAGACCGCTCTCCCGGCTTTCTGCGTACCGGCTTTCTGCATGTCCTGCCTGGCCCGCCTGCTCGGGTTGGATTGTTGCCGTGCCACTCGGAACCGGCCGCCTGCCGCGGAACACTGTTAACCGGTCCGGCCTTGCCACTCCCGCTCGGCCATCACGGCCGTTTCAGGGCCATCGCCGCCACTGTGATGGTGCAGTGTGCAGCGGGGTGCGTCTGGTCGCGGCCACAATCATCCGGACGCTGACCCTCAGCCGTTTCCCGTCTGCCCGAAATAATGGGCAATACTGGTCAGAGCAAAGGCTCCATAGAACACACCGCATGCCGCCAGACACAGACAGCGCCACAACGGCGGTCGTAATGGCTGCGGAAGAAAACGTGTATTCACCAGCAGGATCTGAAACGCGCCAAGCGAGAGAATTGGGCTCGCCAGCAGGCCAAGAACCTTGAACAGACTCACGGCCGAATCCCCCAGAAACAATGCAATCACTCCCCACACCATCACACCCAGCAGGATCAGGAAGTAGAGCTTGCGTGCGCGCAGACGTCCCGCTTCGAGCCACCCCGTTCGCAGAGTGTCTGTGCTGACTCGCGTCAGGCAGTCGGTGTTTCCGACCTGCGTCGAAAACATGATCCAGAACCCGTTAATCAGCGTCAGCCACCAGAACCCGGACCATAACTGATCTGCCATGTATCGTGCCTGAAACGCTCCCGCTGCGGAGTCGTCCGGAATCGCTCCTGGATTCACAATGGCCCGCGCCAGGTTCACGTTCAGAAACATCCCCCCTACACAACCCAGGGCCCATAACACTGACTGATCAATCAGCACGTACTTCCACCAGATGGCCCACTTCCGCAGGTTATCGCCGGTGAGTTCAAAGACCTGACCGATCGAACGCACACCCTGTCCCTCTTCACTGAGCATCCCGCCGATGGACCCGCTGTATGCGGCCATTCCGAACCCCTTGTCCCGTGTCCAGTTGGAAACGGCCAGATTTCCGAGTCCACCGGAGCCGGCAGTGGCGGCGAACACACCGAGCTGTGTCCAGTCCAGACTGTCCGGCAGCGGTGTGGGTTTCAGAAAACCAAGAGCCGTACTGAACCAGATGTCAGTCGGAACGAACAACAGGTTGGTAATCAGCAGGAAGCTGAAGATGAGCACCACCATGATCCACGACAACCGCTCCAGCATTCGCTCAATCGATTTGCCGGACTGCAGCAGGGCAAAGGTGGCCAGCAGCACCAGTACTGACAACACA
>JALRDR010001096.1 GCA_023262145.1 Planctomycetaceae bacterium
TCAGCTCGCGCGTCACCCTCTTCGTTCGCAAACAGTGTCCAGGGATCCACGATGGTAATCGCATCATTCCCGCGGACGGTGTCTTCATAGAGTTCGTTGATACGACGAATTGCATCGGCCGGACGTTTTTTGGAAGCCGAACTGGGGAAGACCAGATTGAGTACGATCGGGCAGTCGGGATTGGCCTTGAGGCAGGCAGCGATGATCAGCTGCAGGTTTCCATTGATCACTTCCGGTTCAACGCCTTCTTCCAGATCGTTGGTGCCCATCAGCATGACAATGGCTGCCGGCTTCAGCGCAAGAACGTCCTCCTGCAGGCGGATGAGCATGCCCCGCGTGGTGTCACCACTGATACCGCGGTTGGCGATTTTCAGCCCGGGAAAAAGTCCGCGGAAATCGTCTCCGCCGCCCTGAGTGATGGAGTCACCAAGGAAGACAACGGCACCCTGATCCTGCTCAACGCGGCTGGCCCATGTGGAGCGCCGTTGTTCCCAGAGCTTCCGAAACCAGTCGTAGCGTCGAATCGTGCCAGCTCCGGGCAGACCGTCATCTGTTTCCGGGATGGCGAAATCCTGAGCATGCAGGAGTTTTTCGGAAGTGCTGCAGGCACCGAAGAAAAACAGCAGCACGAAAACGCCTCGAGAAAACGGGCGGGACAGAAACCGGCTCATAGTAAGCTCCACTGAGAACAGGACGGTACGCTCGACGGCCTCCACGATGGCTGGCTGCCGGCTGCACGGGCAACGAATTCTAATCGGTGTCAGTTCTGATTGCATTCACGGGAGCCGGTTCAGATTCGCAGGGCGCCCAGACACAGGAATTGCCAGTATCTCGGCCGATGTGCTGAAACTGAGGCGGGGCCGTGCTGTGAGGAATCCCTGGTGCGGTTGTCTCGGGGATTGTGAACCGGCAGTTTCTGCTGAATTGATCTGGAGCCCGGCTGGCGAAAATCGCTACATTTGGAGGGGTTCCCTGCCCCTGCACGCGAAGAATTCCCGGGGGGCCAGGAATCGCGGGATCGCATTGTTTTCTGCCAAACGGAGCTGGCGGAACGATCTCAGCAGGAACTGTATGGAGGCGTTCATGTCGGTGATGCGAGTAATCTGCACCGATGCATTACGACTGGGAAGTCCGCTGGAGGGTCTTGCAGGCAGTCCCGAGTGGCTGCGTCGGATCGCTGCAGCTGCAGTCAGACAGTCTGTCGTCAATCTCTGCGACGCCGCTCGGCTCAGCGATTGTCAGGCGATTCTGGTGAGTGGTCGGGTTGTCGAGCAGACGCAGCAGCTGGATGCCGCAGTCAGATGGCTCCGACCACATTGCGAGCGTCTGGGTCTGCAGGGCATATCCCTGATCCTGTGCGGGCATCCTGCTGAAGATGCCGCCCTGCTGCAGTCACTGCCGGCGACAATCGTTGTTCCGCAGGATCAGACATTTGTACTTTCCCGTACGCCGGACGGTGTCACTGTGAATGTGACGGAGTCAGTCAGGGAAGAACGGTTGCCAGCGCTGGTTGTCTGTCGTGGGGAACGAACGCAGACTGCGGCCTTCCGAGTGCGTCTGCAGCCCGGAAGCATGCCGGCTGATTCGCAGGGTGAAGGCACTTCGGCATGGACGTTTGAACGCGATGCCGAGTTATTTCTGAGCAGTCCGCAGGCAATTCGACCAGACGAAACTGCAGCTGGCGGAGCCCTGATTGTGGACGTGTCCGACAGTACGTCCACGCTGACAGCAAGATTCTGCCCCACGGATGTGATTCGCTACAGCCAGCAGGAATTCTGCAGTGAACAGCCGCTGCAGCGTAATGAACTCCTGCGGCAGCTGATGCGAGCGAGTCGGAGTCTGGCTTCACCACGTCAGGTCAATGTCGTGGACTGGGATATTCGGGCCACGTTGGTCAGTGATCCGCAGAGTGATGGCAGACTGGACGAGCAGGAGTTACTGCGTGACCTGCGAGAGACTCTGCAGAGCGGTCTGTCGGGCTTCTGGCCACGGCGAATTCGACTTGCAGAAGGCAGTCGGCTGCACGGGCAGTCGGCGGAGCTGGAGGAGTTGCTGTTTGGTCTGCTCCCGGAGGCTGGTGCGGCCGCTGGGAATAATACCGCGGAGCACGAGCGTCTTTTGCGTCTGATTGAACCACTTCCTGAACTGCTGGCTGCGCTTTACCGCGCTGCCTGAAGCTGCCGTCATGTGCGACTGCTGATGTCAGATCAGAACCCCCGGAACAGAATGCAGGATCAGTTTTCATGTTTCTGAATCACATTCGAATCAACAACGCCGGCAGTCTGCAGCAGTTGCAGCTGGATCAGATTTCCCCCGGGCTGACTTTGCTGCAGGGACTGAATTCGCGGGCTGAAGAAGACTTTGTCGGGTTTGTGCGGAACGCGCTGCTGAAGTTCTCAGCGACACCGCAGCTGCCTGCAGAGACGATTTCGAACCTGGTGCTGAGTGATCCGGTCGGGGAACTGGTCGTGGGCGTGGCCGATGCTGATCAGTTGCGTCTGCGTATGTCTGCGGCGTCCGGGGTTGCGGCTTTGTTGCCGCAGTGGGCTGACGATGGTGTGCTGCGTGAGATCTGCACTCCCGGCAGTGAAGAAGCGGGGCAGTTTGCGCTGCTGGCACAGCTGTGCCACAGTGATCAGTCGGGGCATACCACGGTCCAGTCATCCAGCCGCCTGCGGCGCACGCTGCGGGAGGTTCGCAGTCGTCGGGACGGGGTCGGACTGGACGGGGGAATCGTACATCAGATGTCTGTCCTCAGGCGGGAACAGGGACGCTTGCAGCGGAAGTTCAGACAGCAGCAGCTTGACGACCAGCGCAATGCCAGACGGCTGGAAGAGCTGCAGGGTGAACTGAGCGAAATCGGGAATCAGGAGCAGCAGTTACTGAAACAACTCGAACAGCAGCGATTGCGGAGGGTTCGTTGTGCGGCACTGCTGTGTCTGGATTCGGGGCCGGCACCGTCCACGGATGAACGCCAGCTTTCCCGCTCAGCATCCACTGCAGCGTGGGTCAGAATTCGCGACATGGTTGCTCAGGAGCTGCGGCGTGCGGTGGCACTGCAGATGCGGGATGCGGAGCAACTGTCGGAGACAGATCGTGAACGCACGCTGCAGGATCTTGATCAGCAGATGCAGTCACTGCGACAGGCAATGGCGGTGACGGCACGGTCAGCGGCAGCGGAAACAGAGATGCTGGAAGAGCTGCAGCGAGGAATTCAGACGCTGCAGAAGCAGGTGCAGTCGAAGCAGCCGCTTCATCCTTCAGCCAGTACGCGACGCCTGAGACTGATGGAACACTGCCTGATGGATATTGTTGAGCTGCTGGAGGATCCAGGCATCAATCCCTCACAGGTCGGAGCCAGCGGACAGCCTGCAGTTGGTGATGATCTGGCCGGTGAATCGCTGCTCTGCGATGTGGCATCGCGATCATTGCTGGCGGAACTGCGTGCGGAAGAGCAGCAGCTGGAATCACAGCTGACATCGCTGCAGGCGGAAAGGCAGCGGATGCTGGAATCGGAATCATGGCTGCGTTCAGTGACCGTACCGGAAGAAGCCCTGCCGCGAGCTGATCGAATGCATGCTGAGATTGCTCGGCTGGGTGCCGAAGTCGAACTCCTGCGTGAGCAGCGGAGTCGACTTGATCAGGCAGAGCAGGCTTTGCTCCGCGTGCTGTCACGGGGAACCGGAAACGTGATGGACGAAGTTCTGGAACAGGCTTCCGAATGGATCCGACAGTGTACTCAGGGGCAGTATACGGCGCTGGAGCTTTCTGAAACCGGCACGTTCGTGCTGCACGAGCACGGCGTTGCAAAGCCGGAAGCTCTGACTGCGGCGGATCCTGTACTGCGTGATCTGGCCGGCCTTGTGCTGCGACTGGCGCTGCTGCAGCAGTGGCGGCATCAGGGCCTGGCGTTGCCGCTGCTGCTGCGTGAAGTGACCCTGCAGAAGGGGGCGGTGTGGACAGACAGTGTGGCCTCCTTACTGACAGCGGCAGCTGCGGCGGGACAGCAGATTCTGCTGCTCTCTGAGATGTCACCGGAGGTGCTCCCGGCAGCCGATGTGCGCTGCCTGACGATGTTCCTTCCGGAGCAGGAAGACGAAATTGCTGTTGCTCCAGTCGAGGTGGAAGAGAGCCCTGCGACTCTGGAGTTTCCCGCGGTCGAGGCCGTTGACGAGGAAGCGGAAGACATCGCTGTTGCGACTGCCGCTGCGGAAATGTCGCTTGTGGTTCATGAACCGGAACAGGTTGCTCAGACCACTACCATACCGCAGGCAAGTTTGTTGTATTATCTGTCCGCCGCGGATTGTGTTGAAGATCTGGCTGATATTCGTCTGGGTGAGCTGGAAGCGCTGCGTTTGTCCGGGATTGAAACGATCCGGCAACTGCTGGAGTGTACTGTTGAGCAATTGCTGGAAGTAACGGAAGCTCAGGGGTTTGTTGTACCTCCGGAACGACTGCGAGCACTTCGCGGGCAGGCAGAATTGTGTGTGCGAGTCCCGCTGCTCAGACGCACCGCTGCCGCGTTGCTGTATGCTTCCGGGATCCACACGGCAGATCAGCTCCAACGACTGCGTCCGGAACGGCTGCATGAAGCGGTCGTGGATTTTCAGAGCAGTCGGGAGGGGCGTGCGTATCGTCGGCGGCATCGTGCAGTCGATCGACAGCAGGCCATGAACTGGGCCCGGTTCGGGCAGGAATCACGCAGTCTGCAGCAGGCTCTGAGTGGCGCAGAGAATTCGGAATCGAAGGATCGTCGTGTGCTTCCCGGACGCAGACCCCGGAAACGTGTTCGCAGTCGAGTGGCTGCGCATCCGTTGCCGGGAAGCCAAAGTCAGGTCACGGTCCTGCGTCGGCGTCGACGTCGACTGCGGCATCTGCAGAGTCGAGCTGCGGAATTACGGTCCGGGCCGACAGAGGCTGCCGAGGGGCAGGTTGTGGAGCAGATTGGCGGGATGCGATTCTATCTGAAGCCATCGAGTGGAATTGGCAGTGTGCCGCTGATTGGACCGCGTACTGCGCAGTTGCTGCAGGATACCGGAATTGCTGATGTGACAGACCTGCTGAGCCTGCCGCCGGTGCGTATTGTCAGGCGCCTGGGACAGTCACGTGTGACGGAAGCGGTTGTTCAGCAGTGGCAGGCTCAGGCCAGACTGATGTGTCAGATTCCGGAACTCCGCGGCAGTGCCGCACAGTTTCTGGTGGCGGCTGGAGTGCGTTCGGCCGAGTCACTCAGTGAGTCCAGCCCGGATCATCTGCTGGTACTGCTGGAGGGGCTGTTGCAGAAGCGGCGGCAGGAATCCGATACGTCAGACCTGTGTCTGCCGAAGCGAGAGACGGTTGCGGAGTGGATCAGCTGGGCAGCCAATGCCAGACCACTGAAGGCAGCCTGAGTAGTGTGTTGAAGTGTGGTTGGCATGCGGGCTGTTGTTGCTGCAGCGGCAGGCACCGCCGGGTGCGAGATAACGGCTGAAGACAGAACGGCCAGACGGAGATGACGATGAACTGGAGAGTTGCGGCGCTGGCGATGTGGCTGCTGAGTCAAAGTCTGTTGCCGCTTCGGGCAGAGGATTCACGGCCGAATATTCTGCTGATCGTGGCCGACGATCAGAGCCCGCAGGATCTGCAGTTGTATAACCCGAGATCCAGTCTGCAGACGCCGGTACTGGCAACGCTGGCTGAGCGTGGGACGGTGCTTGACAATGCCTGTCATATGGGGTCCTTTTCGGGAGCTGTCTGCACACCATCGCGGCATATGATCATGACCGGTCGCACACTCTGGCACCTGCCAAATGTGCGTGGAATGAACAGAAACTGTCCGGCGGATATTGTGGAATGGACGTTGCCGGCAGTTTTTCGGCGGGCAGGTTATGCGACGATGCGGACCTGCAAACGCGGGAACAGTTACGAAGCCGCCAATCAGCAGTTTGAAATTCGTCATGATGCAACAAAACGCGGCGCTACTGCCGCTGATGGAAGTCCATGGCATGCGGAGCGGGTCCTGGATTTTCTGCAGCAGCGACGGCAGACACAGGATGAACGTCCGTTTCTGATTTATCTGGGATTTTCCCATCCCCATGATGAGCGTGATGGGACTCCGGAGCTGCTGGCACGCTACGGGGCTGTAAATCATCGCAGCCAGGAAGAGGCTCCACCGCTGCATCCGGATCAGCCACTCTTGCCGGTGAACT
>JALRDR010001172.1 GCA_023262145.1 Planctomycetaceae bacterium
ACGACGGGATCCAAAGGAGTTTGTGGACATGACGACACCTTTTTGGATGGGGGTGGGATGATTAATGCCGGAGCGAACAGACACAATGTGCTGAGGGGTGCAGCTTAACATCAACTTACGGCAGGATGCCATCGAAGCCAACGTTGACTGACAGCCGGCTGCCCTGAGCCTGTGTGCCGGAAGGCAAAAACCACCCCGATTTGTCCTGTTCTGGAAAGTCCTGGCCAGGCCGACCGGACTGCATGAATCAGAGAATCAACTCCCCCCGGGACTTGATTCTGCCAGGTAACAGTGCCATAAATAAACACGGTTTCGGCCTGTCCAGGCAGATTATTCTGCGGACTGCCGCGTAGTCCAGGGCTTTGTGTCTGCCCCGCATCCTGTTGCCGGCTCGTGCTTGCCGGTTCCTGATGCCGCAGTTGCCCTGCTGCTGCAGTTGCCCTGCTGTGGCAGTTCTCCTGTTTTTTTGGTGCGGTCACCGTGTCGCTGCTGTACTTATGCGGCAACGGTGGCATTGAATTGATGTAGCCACGTGGCCAGCCCCTGCAGAATGCGTCCCTTCCGTGTTCAGTCGTTCCAACAAGGTTTCGATCAGTGCGATGTCCCTTCTGTCGTCATGATGAAACCAAGGTGATTGACTCCCGCAACAGTCAGGATTTCTCGATCCGTCGTCGCAGAGAATGTCTTGGCTGTGAAAAGCGGTTTACCACTTATGAACGGATGGAAGAATCCCCGGTCCGAGTCATCAAGAAAGACGGCACGCGAGTTCCCTTCGATCGCAATCGTATCCGTTTTGGCATTGAAAAGGCCTGTTACAAGCGGCCGGTCAGTCCCGAACAGATCGATCAGTTACTTGGGAAAGTGGAGTCCCTGATTTACGAGGATGGAGAACGCGAGGTTCCCTCCCGGCGTATCGGAGAACTTGTCTTCAATGCGCTCAGGGACCTCGATCACGTAGCCTTTGTGCGGTTCGCTTCGGTCTATCGGGAATTTCAGGACGTGCATGACTTTGTAGAGGAACTGCAACCGATGCTGGACGGACGCAGGAGAGAAACTCTGCGTTGAAACAAGCATCTGATCGGTCGGGACAACCTGTCATCAGACAGCG
>JALRDR010001076.1 GCA_023262145.1 Planctomycetaceae bacterium
GTGCGCGGGCGGAGCTGGATGAAATTCGCCGGCGAATCGAACTGGATGTCCGCCAGGCTCATCGGGAAATCGCACTGGCCTACGAAGCCATGCAGCGGCAGCAGGCTCGACTGGAGGCGGCACGCGAACAGTATCACGTAACCCAGCGAATGTACGAAACGGGTCAGGTGAATCTGGATCGATTTGTGCGCAGCCAGCGACAGCTGACCGAAGCGGTTCGCGACGAACAGGACGCCACTGTGCGATACACCATGGCAGTTGGACGCTGGTATTACGTGACCGGAACAATGACCAGTGCCGGTGTCCCGCCATAGCATTGCTTTGAGTGGACCGTGGTCTGAAAGTGCAACCCCGCATTGCTGTCTGATCATGCCTGGAGAGTAAACGGGATGAAAGCTCGGGAAGACAATCTGATTCCATCCGATCAGCGAGTTTTGCCATTTCGGCGTCGCCCGGATCTTGTGCTGCGCGAAGCCAGCGGAGGAATGGCGTCGGAATATGTTCTGCAGGATCCGGTTGCCGGCAGCTACTGGCGACTGACACCGGAGCAGTTCTGTGTGCTGGAATGTCTGCGGGAGAGGATCAGTCTTCGCGAACTTCGCGATCAGCTGGCAAAGCGATTTCCACAGCGCATTCCGTCGCTGTCAGAGGTGCGTCTGCTGGTGACATCGCTGGCTGAACGAAGTTTGCTGCAGTCCATTCGCAACGAGGCTGTCGCTGGTAATCATCCGACCCTGTCCGTAACGCTGCCGCGGCGCGTGCTGCAATGCCTGCTGTTCTGTCGGCTGCCCGGATTCCATCCGTCGTGGTTACTGGCGCTGTTTGAACGACCTGTCCGCTGGCTGATGACACCAGCGGTGCTGTTGGTGACGGGTGTTCTGCTGCTGGCGGGATGGGGAATTCTGCTGGGGGATCTGGAAATTCTGGTGACGGAGGTTTCGACAGCGTCGCAGTATTCTTCTCTGCAGAGTCTGCTGCTGTTGTGGCTGATGATCGGTCTGAGCAAGATCATTCATGAGATGGCTCATGGGCTGATGTGCCGGTATTTCGGCCGGGATTGTACGGAGATGGGGGTCGCATTTCTGCTGTGCAGTCCCTGTCTGTACTGCGATGTTTCCGATGCGTGGATGCTGCCGCGGAAATCAGGCCGGATCCTGATTGCACTGGCGGGCCCGACTGCGGAAATCGTGGTCGGAACGGTCAGTCTTCTGCTCTGGAAATTCACATCGGCAGGGCTTCTGAATCAGGCCTGCCTGCAACTGGGTGTTGTGTCGCTGGTTTCCAGCCTGCTGCTGAACCTGAACCCACTGCTCAGATATGACGGGTATTACATTCTGTCTGACTGGCTGGAGATACCCAATCTGCGTACTCGTGGGGATCGAGCCGTGGGAATGGCAGTCCGTCGATTATTGTCAGGAGAACCGACGCAACGGTCAGATGATCAGGCGGGCTGGCGGGCAATTCTGCTGCCAGCGTATGCGGTCTCTGCCTGGGTTTATCGCTGGATGCTGATTGTGGCGATTGGAGTAATGCTGGGACAATTGCTCGAACCGGCCGGGCTGTCGGCTGCTGGAGTTGTGTTTGTGGGCCTGCAGGCATTCGGTTCGCTGAAGTGGACGGCACAATACCTGGCGCAGATGTTCGCCTCGACTGCTGACCGAACAGCTTCGTCAAGGCGTCCCGCACTGATTGTTGCGACGCTCCTGCTGGTGCTGGCGTGGGGGCTCTGCCAGCCGATTCTGACACACGGTACTGCTGCCTGCCTGCTGGAGCCGGCGGGGATTCGGCATGTCTATGCGGAGGTTTCCGGCCGTCTGGAGCATCCACTTGTGAAGGTCGGCGATCTGGTTCAGCAGGGAGCACCATTGTTCCAGTTAGGTTCGCCTGCAGTGGATCAGGAAATCACGCTGCATGAAGCGGAGGTGCGACAGCTGGAAACGGAGATTCGTCTGCTCTCATTGACGTCAGACTCACAGTCTCGAGTAATCACAGAAGATGCGTTGCAACTCGCTCGATTGCGTCATCAGCAGTCACTTGATGCGTTGATTGATCTGACGCTGCGAGCGCCGGCAGGTGGTCGAGTAGTGGCTGTGGATCCGGCGGAAGACATGCGCATGTCAGAGCATCTTGTCTCGGATCGACCGGGATCTCCTTTGAGTATTTCAGGAAGCGGCTCACAGGTTCTTCGCGGCACCCATCTCTGCAGTATTGATCCGGGGACAGGCTGGCGAGCGGTTCTGTATGTGAGTGATGATCTGAAGGCAACGCTGGCAGTGGGTTATCCAGTGGAGATTCGTTTCGATGCCTATCCCGGCACAACGATCATGGGTGTTGTCGAAAAAATTGCGAGGGAAGGTACTCGGGACGTCCCTGATGTGCTGCTGGATCGCTGGGGGGGATCCATTGGCAGTACGGTACTGGAGTCCGGGTCTGCCGCTGCGACATCCACTTATTTTCGGGTGGACGTGCGGCTTCATCCGTGTGAGCTTCAGGTGGTTTCGGGACTGCGGGGCCAGGCGAGGTTTGTCAGTCGTGAACGATCCATACTGGGCTGGCTGCAGCAGCGGTCGTTCGGGCTGGCCAGCTTTCAGCTGACTTCCGACTGGCGTTCGACGGGAGGAAACAGTGAACAGTGATGGACTGTTCCGCGGGTGGCAGACTCGCCGTACTGTGCATCTTGCCATTCAGGCGAGCAAAGATCTGTGTTGCCTGCCTGCGCGGCAGCTGCAGCAACTGGCTCTGGATTTGCGCTGGGAATGTCAGGTCCATGGGCTGAGCAAACGTCGGGTGACGCAGGCATTTGCTCTGGTTATTGAGGCGGCACGCAGAACACAGGGGCTGAATTTTCACCGGGTCCAGGTTGCTGCGGGTATACAGATGCTGTCGCGCATTGTTGTGGAGATGCAGACGGGTGAAGGCAAAACGCTGTCTGCGCTGCTGCCTGTTTTTGCCAGAACGCTCGACGGCGCAGGCTGTCATGTGATGACGGCCAATGATTATCTGGCAGCTCGCGATGCACAGTTTGCGGAATCTGTCCTCGGGGTGCTTGGAATTCGCGTGGGAGTGGTCAGGCATTCCGCAGACGCCATGCAGCGTCAGCAGGCATATCAATGCGATGTGACATACGGGACAGTGCAGGAGTTC
>JALRDR010001179.1 GCA_023262145.1 Planctomycetaceae bacterium
GAGCAGCAGCTTTTGAGCGGAGAGAAGGTCGACACGTCAGAAATGCCTGTACTGTGTCCACGATCCCGATGATTGCCGCATCCACCGGCAGTTCCTTCGTGCCCGGAGTCAGGCGTGCGCTGGAACCCTGTACACAGAGTACAACTTCGCCTTCACCCGCCCCGACGGTGTCCACGACAACGAATGATCGTCCCGTGGGTTTGAGGCTTTTGTGATCCTCTTCGTCCACTCGCAGCGGCTCAACCAGAAACAGCTTCTGGCCTGTCAGCGAATCGACTTTCTGAGTCGAGACGACGCTGCCTGTAATTCTCGCCAGAAACATCTTCCGTTCCCCTGTCGGATGGAATCAGTTCAGATTCAGCTGCTGCGAAACCAATCGCAACATCATCAGGTTCCTGCGTTGATGGCTTCCGCCGTCTGACGCGCGACAACAATTTCTTCGTTGGTGGGAACGATCCATGCCTGCACCCGACTGGAATCCTTACTGATGACGCTCTCACCACCGGCGGTGGCATTGCGTTCGCTGCAGAATTCCAGACCAGCCCACTCCATGTTGCGACAGACGTTCGCACGAATGCGATCGCTGTTTTCACCGATTCCACCGGTGAATACGAGCACATCTGCTCCGCCCAGCAGTGCCAGCCAGGAGCCGACATACGAGCGGATGGATGCTTCGAACAGTCTGAGTGCCAGTTCTGCTCGCTCATGGCCGCCCGCAGATGCCTCTTCCAGGTCACGACAGTCTCCGCTGAGACCGCTGATACCCAGCAGGCCACCTCGAGACGACATTTCACTGAGCACCTGCTCAAAGCTGAGCCCGGTGGCCTTCATCACCACAGGAATCGCATAGGCGTCAAAGTCACCGACACGATTGTTGTTGGGAAGTCCCCCCTGCGGGCTCATTCCCATCGATGCTGCAATGCTTTCACCGTTCCGGATTGCACAGACCGAGGCACTGCCACCCAGATGGCAGCTGATGATTTTCAGGTCATCACGGCCGAGCAGTTGAGCGGTTCGGCCGGCGATGAAGCGATGACTCGCTCCATGAAATCCCCAGCGGCGAATTTCATGCTGCGTGTACCATTCCCACGGCACAGCGTAAGCACGATGCTCAAACGGAATCGTTTCGTGGAAGCCTGTCTCCAGAGCAGCCACGAGCGGAATTTCCGGAAAGGCCTGCTGCAGTTGCCGCATGGCCCTGACGTAAGGAGGGTTGTGTGCCGGAGCGATGTCAGACAGGTCTTCCATCTTCTGCAGCAGCGGTTCACTGACGATGCGAACGCCACTCATGCTGCCGGCAAAGACAGCCTTGAATCCGATGCCACCGACTTCAGCGACAGACTTCAGACAGCCATGTTCCGGATCTGTCAGCTGCTGCAGGCAGATACTCACCGCTGCAGCGTGATCCGGAACAACCTGACTCAGTTCATGTCGCTGACCTGCGATTTCAGCGAAGCAGGAGCTTTCTGCGCCGGGTTGACCAATACGGTCAATGCCACCGCGAGCCATCTGTGATTCGTCGCTGAGATCAAACAGGCGATACTTGAAACTGGTTGAACCCAGATTCGCAACAAGCACCTTCATCGTAACACTCTCCCTGCCCTGTTGAGGATCATTGGAGGGAACCAGTGATCCGCCAGCCTCCTGATCGTTCTGCTCCACGGCAAAATCCGTTCGCCGCTTCCGTTCCTGCAGTTCTTCCGGTCCGGCCTTTCACTGCGAATCTGCAACCATCGAGCTGGCAGCAGTTCGCGGTGCATCAGAGAACGGATTCCAGAAGTGATATTTCCGGGCGTGGAATCAGATGTGCACATACCAGTTCACCGCACTGAGTCGCAGCAGCGGCTCCTGCGTCAACGGCAGCACGAACAGATCCCACGTCGCCGCGAATAATGGTCGTGACATAGGCACCACCAATATTCAACTGACGCACCAGACTTACATTTGCTGCCTTCAGCATCGCGTCGGATGCCTGAACCGCAGCCACCAGACCACGTGTTTCAATCATTCCAATTG
>JALRDR010000152.1 GCA_023262145.1 Planctomycetaceae bacterium
GCTGTCGCCATCCTTCAGATCTTTGACACTCAAACGGGGCATTGCGTGGCCTTTGGCGCAGTTTCTGTTTCACCCGGACAGAAGCCGGATCGGGGCTGTTACCGGAGATCACTTCTGTGATCAATTTCCCTGCTGCGATCATAGAATGCAGATTTCACACGTCACAGCAGTGACGCTGATTTCTGCCAGATCCCCGATTCAGGGATCCGCAGCCGACCCTTGAATCAGTCGCAGGTCTGCTCTGTGCGCTTCTGAGCGTCCTGCTAGAATCCGCCCACGCGATTCACTCCGCATCCTTCTTCTCTCCACGGTTCAGGTTTGCCATGCGCTGGTCTCAGACATTCATTCCCACAATGAAAGAAGTTCCCGCCGAAGCTGAAGTCCCCAGCCACCAGCTGATGCTTCGTTCCGGTCTGATCCGCCAGCTGATGGCTGGCTCCTACACATGGCTGCCACTGGGTTATCGTTCCGTCCGCAAGGTGTCAGAAATTGTTCGCGAAGAAATGGATCGCGCTGGCGCCATCGAAATGTTCATGCCAGCCCTGCAGCCAATTGAGCTCTTTGAACGCACCGGACGACGCGACGCGTTCGGCAATGTCCTGTTCAACTTTGAAGCTCGCCGCGGTGATCGACAGCTGCATTTCGCCCTGGGACCAACCCACGAAGAAGTGATCACCGATCTGATCTCCCGACACATCAGCACCTACCGCCAGCTGCCAATTACGCTGTATCAGATTCAGACAAAATTCCGCAACGAGGAACGCCCCCGCTTCGGCGTTCTGCGGACCAGTGAATTTCTGATGAAGGATGCTTACAGCTTCAGTTCCACCGTCGAACAGCTCAATGAAGCCTACGACGCCATGTACAATGCCTACTGCAGGATTTTCGAACGCTGTGGACTGAAATACCTCCCCGTGGAAGCAGAAAGCGGTCCCATCGGTGGCGATGCCTCCCACGAATTCATGGTGCCGGCCGGCAACGGCGAAGACTTCGTTGTGAACTGCCCAGCCTGTGGCTATGCAGCCAATCAGGAACGCGCAGAAATCGGCTGTCCTCCGAACTCAACTCCGACAACCGAAGCTTCCGCAGAGCCGCAGATTGTGGACACGCCTGATGCCGGAAGTATTGACGCGGTGAGCACCATGCTGGGACGATCGCCGCAGGAGTTCATCAAGACCCTGATTTATCTCGCTGATGAAAAACCACTGGCTGTGCTGCTTCGCGGTGATCACACTGCCAATGAAGGCAAGATCCGACGCGCTGCCCACGTGGCCAGTCTGGAACTGGCCGATGCCGATACCATTCTGCAGGTCACCGGGGCTCCGGTTGGCTTCGCTGGACCTGTCGGCATCAAGTGCCCCATCATCGTCGATCACCACGCCGCTGCTGTCACCAGTGCTGTCACCGGCGCCAATGCTGCGGATCAGCACCTTGTCGGTGTCGTTCCAGGTGTTCACTTTGATGTCGGACAGACGTTTGACCTCCGCAATGCCGAAGCGGGAGATCCCTGCCCTCGCTGCCAAAGTGATCTGCAGATCGTCCACGGCATCGAAGTCGGTCACGTCTTTAAACTGGGTACCAAATACAGCGTCTCACTCGATGCCACATTCGTCGATCGTGAAGAAAAGTCACACCCCATCATCATGGGCTGCTATGGAATCGGAGTGACTCGCGTTGTCGCCTCCATCGTGGAAACCTGCCATGATGAAAATGGGATCGTCTGGCCGCTCAACGCTGCCCCATACACCGTGCACATCATCCCGCTCAATGTCTCTGACGAAGAAGTCATGCAGACCGCAAACCAGATCTATGAACAACTGAATGAAGCAGGGATTGATGTTCTGCTGGATGACCGTGATCAACGACCCGGATTTAAGTTCAAGGATGCTGATCTGATCGGGCTGCCGCTGCGTATCACGATCGGTGGCCGCGGTCTGCAGGAAGGAATTACCGAAGTCCGCTGGCGTGCCGAAACAGATGTACACAAGGTCCCCGTGGCCGAAACTGTCCAGTTCGTTCGGCAGCAGATCAGCGCTGCACAAGGCTGAGCAGTCCTGAGCCTGCAGAATCACACTCGCACTCGTGTCGCAGTGGAATCAAGGCCCGAGCTGGATCCCCGCACAACCTGCAGCACCATGCCGGTCTGCCGGTCTGCCGGTCTGCCGGTCAGCGGTCACGCTCCGCTTCGTGCCGATCCAGCAGTGCAGCAAATCCTGACAATGCGGAATAGTCGCCGCGACGCGTGACATACATGACACCCTGAATCCCCGAAACTCCTGACTCCGTCACGGTCGTCAGTACGCGTTGCATTTGCTGCGGAGTACTGTCGAAGTAGCCCGCAACAATCTGGCGATGGCCGCGGCTCGAAAAAAACGTCAGACTTTCTCCCAGTGCTGCCATGTTCCGATTCACTATCAATACCCGCGGACTCAGCCCCGACCACGATCCACTGAAGTCGCCGTTCACCAG
>JALRDR010000250.1 GCA_023262145.1 Planctomycetaceae bacterium
CGAAGTCACGATGCGCAGCCCCGGTTGGCCCCTGGGCAGCAGAGCTGGTGATCCCGACATCGGAAAGCAGTTGTGGCTGACTGCGGTGATGCAGGTCATAAACCGTCACAAAGTTGGCTCGACCAGCCGCGATGAAACGTCCACTGCTGTTGACGTCCAGAGCGTAGACACCCTGCAGCGCGGAGCTGATTGGCTGCCAGTTCATGGCTTTGGCCGTACCGCTGCCCGCTTTGGCGCCTTCGGTGATCCACTGGCGGATGATGCCCAGTTCCTTCGGAGTGAGTGCTTTGGCCTGACGTTCATTAGGCAGCGGCGGCATGGAAGAATCAACGCCGCGGCGAGCAAGTGTGAACAGCAGGCTTTCTTCGGGCTTGCCGGGTGTGAGCACGGGGCTGCTGGCTTCGCTCTTGAGCATGGTTGCGACAGATTCCACGATCACGTCCGCTTCATTGTCGGAGACGTTGTGGCAGGCGGTGCAATTGGCCTGCAGGATCGGCTTGATGTCCTGATCAAAATCCACGGCTCGTCCCAGTTGCGGATCTTCCACAGTCAGTTGTGCATCTTCGTCGGCCAGGACGGAAGTGGTCAGCAGCGGCAACAGGAGCAGGATGGAGTATTTCATGTTCGAATCTCGATCAGTTCAGCACGGGAGGATAATTTTCGGGGCGGAAGAAAGTGCCGGCCGGGCGAATGTTGAGGCTGGCTATTCCACGATCTTCAGCGGGATGACCACGTCCGACGAGGCCTGTCGTCCGCCGAAGTCACCGGTGGCTCGAATGACGGTGTTGGCCAGTTCAGCGACTGCCGCATCTGCGGCAGCAGTGATGGTCAGAGTCGCTTCATTCTGGTCTGCCGGGACTTCCACTGCAGCTGCGGCCAGACCGGGCGTTTCTGCAGCGGGCACCAGCGTGACGGTGAGTGGTCCGGCAAATTCATTGCGGCGGGCGAGCGTCACCTTGACTTCCATGCTGCCGCCTTTTTTGAGGGCCCCTGAATCGGGTACGGCAGCAGTGACTTTCACTGGTGAGGCGTGAATGTTGAACAGCAGAGCGCGGGATACGGTGCGGACGGCAACGTTCTGCGGCTTGGTGGCATCCTGTGCCTTTTTCAGTTCGGCGTCGGCGGCTGTTTTGGCAGCGTTAGCCGCTTCGACTTCCTTTTTGGCGGCGTCCAGTGCAGCGGTTGCTGTTTCGACTTCCTTCTGGGCGGCGACGACCTGAGCTTCTGCTTCAGTCTTCTGTTTTTCGGTGGTGGTCATTTTTGTCTGGACATCAGCGATCTGTTGCGCCTGCTGCTGGATGCCAGCGGTGAGCTGCTGCACCTTAACCGCGGACTGTTCCAGAGCCTTTGTGGCTTCGGTGAGCGAGTTGAGGGCTTTCTGCAGGTCTTCAGGGCTGCTGTCCGCAGAGGCTTTGATGCCAGCGATGGCCTGTTGCGCTTTGGAGACGGCTTCGACAGCGGTGGTCTGTTCCTTGATGGACGCTGAGACGGCTGCCTTCATTTTTTCGCGATCGGCGGCCATGGCGACCATCTGTTCGCCGAGCGTTTTGGCATCGGCGGTGAGTTTGACGACCGTTTCCTGATAAGTCTTGAGGGTGGCTTCGGTGTCGGTGACTTTCTTTGTGAGTTCCTGCTGGCGAGCTTCAGCGGCTGTCACGACCGCCTGAGCACGTTCGGCCAGCCAGGGATTGCGTGTGTAAGGGACCGTTGCAGTTCCCTGCAGAAGTACGGTGCTGATATTGACGGGTGCCTTTTCCTTGAAGAAGACGCGGGCGACCGCGGTGTCCTGATCCGGTTCCAGAGCGAACGCAGGAGCATCAGTTTCCCCGGGCAGGTTGTAGAAGCTGAAGTCCACCTTCCCGTTGAAGCCATTTCGGCGGATGAGTTTGACAGGAATCAGCAGCTGCTGTTCCTGACTGAAGGACTGCTGAACTTCGCCGATCTCAATGGAATACGGCTGCTGATCCTTCATGACTCCGGCTAGTAGTGAAGCGGACAGGCGGGCAGAGCGAGGCAGCCCGTTGACTGCGTCGTGAACCAGCGTGGTGGCCTGAGCATTCCGTGTGATGGCTGCGTCGCCGCTGCCGCTGGTTCCACGAATGGTGATTGGAGCGAGGATTTCGGCACAGTCTGCGGTGGCGGAGAGTGTCAGCTGGGCGGTGGTCTGTCCGGGGCCCATCACGGATGGATGGCAGGTGATGCCTTCCGGAAGTTCAAGAGCCTCCAGGGTGATGGCGTCATTATGTCCATCGCGGCGATAGGCATAGACGGCGACTTCCCAGTTGCCACCCTTGCGCAGGCTAATCGCCCCGGTGGCACTGGCGGCCTTGCCATCGGTGGAGGGCAGGGCGTCGAAGACAACGAGGGAGTAGTCGGGTTGTGGCTGCCGTACGGCAATGCGGTACTGCAGTCGGCCATCACCACGGGCGCTGGCATAGCGGTCGCTGATCCGAATTCGGTAGCGTCCGTCTTCGGGAACGGCCAACTGGAAAGAGGGGTCATCGCTGAGAGTGGGCAGATTGGCACCGCCGGGGTTCTGGCGGTCGTCATCTTCGGTGGCAACACGCGCCCAGGTCCAGGTCCCGTCCGCAGCCTGAGTGCCACGTTCAACGAGCAGCAACGGGTCGGCGATGGAGCCGATGCGCTGGGCAAAGACTTCGATGGCCCACTTCTGGTCTTTTGTCGCATCGAACAGGTAGATGTCTTCATCGCCACGTTCGGCGAAGGAACCGATGATGTCTGCGGGAAGTGTGACACTTTGTTCGGGGGTTTCTGCAGATTCGCCGACGACAGTGCTGGTGCCGTGAGCAAGTCGGACCAGATTGCCTTCGATTCCGGTCCACCAGGAGGAGTCCACAAACGCGCCGGTAGCGGCGACGCCAAGCGGTGCTGTGAACTGATCGGGTTGAGTGGAGACCTGTTTGCGGAACAGTTTCTGTCCATCCAGCTGCAGCCCGGTGTCTTCACCGTCGGGCAGATGTCTTCCGTAGGCGTAGACATTCTGCGGCTGAGTCGCTGAAACGACGTTCGGTGAGACCCAGTCCACCATCGGGCGGGAGTCAACCACAAGGCGGTAGACAAACTGATCGCCGCCACCATAGACAGCATCCTGAACGCGAACGAGGTAATCCCCGGCATCCTGTGCGGTCCAGACGAGGCTGGATTCCTGCGAAAAGATGCGGCGGGCTTCGAGTACCCGGCGACCGGCAGGGTTAAACAGCTGCACCACGGGCTGCATGGGGGAATCGAGGCGATCGCATTCGGTACGGACGACGATGGTCTGTCCGGCGGTCAGTGTCAGCTTATAGAAGTCAACGTCGGTGGCGCCGTTGGCCCGTGCATTGACAACTGCCGGCAGGGTTACCGCTGTGGCCTGTTCGGAGGTGTTGTTGGCTTCTGCCTCAACGATTTCCGGGACGGTATCAACACGAAAAAGGCGGGGATTGCTGATCCCGAACAGTCCCCGCACGCGGCAGTCGTAGAGTCCGGCCGGGACATCGGCTGCGATAGCGACAGCAAAGGTATTGCCGACCGGATTGCCGTTGGCATCCAGTTTGCGGGTGGCTGTGATGCCTGGGTGGCTGAACATCATGGAGTCGAGTTCATCCAGGTCAGCGCCTCCTCCGACGGTAACATCGACGGTGGAGTCGACCATGCCCCCGGGAGGGAAGACGGATGTGATCCGTGTCTGAGGCAGCTGTGCCTGGAGTGGCAGGCAGAGAGTCAACACAGCAACAACGGAGGCGAGCCTGAATCCGGTCATGGTCGGGTTCCGGAGTAGATTGAGAGTGAGGAAGGCAGGAGCCAGCTGAGCTGGCAAGACCGAGTCGGTAACGTGTCTGGATTGTGACAGATTACTGCCCGGAATAAAACGAGCCTGCCGCAGAAAGACTACAGCAGGCATCGTGGAAGGTCTGGAACGTCAGTGATTGAACTGGAATTCCTTGGTGTTGATGAGTGCCCAGACAATGTCTTCGAACCCGCGTCGCGGGTTGTCGGTGTGCTTGCCAAGGTAAGCAACAGCAATCTGGAGTTCTTCTGCATCCGGTTCACGGGACAGAGCCCAGCGGTAGAGTTCGCGGACGCGATCGTCAATTGGGCGTTCCTGATCCTGAGCGAGGACGGCGGTGCGGGCGTTGTCGCGAGCGATCTTTTCCTGAATCTCTTTGCCGTTCAGCAGGTGCAGGCTTTGTGCGAGGTTGGCGTCCATGCTGCGTTCGCATTCGCAGGCGGTATCACCCTTGGGCTGACCAAAGACCTGCAGGAAGTAGGAGGAGGTTGAGGAATCCGTGAGCTGCATGGCGCGAGTTCCGGCGGGGACACCACCGAAGTTTTCACCGGTTCCGGTGACCTGATGGAAGGCGTCATACAACACTTCTGCGCTCAGACGACGCGGATAGTAGCGGGAGAAGTTCTGGCGGTCGCTGCCATTGAATTCATTGGGCAGAGCGCTGAGCTGGTAGGTGCGTGACCGCACGATCGTGCGGACGAGTTCCTTCAGGTCAAAGCCGGAACGCACGAAATGTTCTGAGAGTGCGTTGAGCAGTTCGGGGTTGGACGGCGGGTTGGTTTCCCGCATGTCATCTTCGGGTTCCACGATGCCGCGGCTGAAAAAGTGTTTCCAGTAGCGGTTGAGGACGGAGCGT
>JALRDR010000267.1 GCA_023262145.1 Planctomycetaceae bacterium
TTTCGCGGACCGGAGCAACCTCCTGCCATCGTCGTTGGATTGCGGAAGTCACCTCTAGTGCATCATGACACCTTTGTTGCTGGTTGGAGCCGGGCTCTTGCTCCTGGTCGCCGGAGCCGAGCTCCTCGTCCGCGGCGCCTCCGGGATTGTCTGGTATCGTGGAACGTGCCTGCAGGGCGATTGTGTGGTGAGTTGAAGAGATCGTGAATGGTGGCTGGCTTCGGTTCAGCTGTTGTTTCTGCTGGTCCTCCTGGGTCAGCTCCTGATAGTCCGGGTCGGCTTCCTGCCGGACAGAGAGGGTGCGATGTCGGATTCCAGTTTTCTTAGCCCCCAGCAGGCTCAGTCCAGTCGCCGCGGGTTCATTCGCGCCGGTCTGCTCGGCAGCTGTGGGCTCAGCCTCGCCTCACTGCTCAAGCTGCAGGCCGCTTCCCCCCGGTCGACACCCCGCACCGGGACAGCTCCGTCCGTGATCATTCTGTGGATGCGCGGCGGGCCCAGTCAGCATGAGACGTGGGATCCAAAACCCGAAGCTCCGGTGGAGTACCGCGGTTATTTCGGGGCCATCCCGACATCGGTGAGCGGCATTCAGATCTGCGATATGCTCCCGAAGTCCGCTGCGATCATGGAGAAGTGGTCCATCGTTCGCAGTCTGTACCATCGCGATGCGGGCCATTCGTCGGGCGATCAGATCTGTTTCACCGGCTACCCCAGCGGGCCGAAGCCGGATGTGAACACTTATCCCAGCTGTGGTTCCATCGTCGCCAGGCAGCTCAGCCAGCGCAACCCGGAACTCCCGGCGTACGTGATGATTCCGCGGCGCGTTCCGGGTGTGGATCCCGCTTATCTGGGTGCCGGTTGTGCCCCGTTCGAAACTCAGGCGGACCCTGCTCAGACCGCACCCTTCAAGATTCCGGGCCTGGTACGGGACGCCAGTCTGACACTGGATCGCGTGCAGGATCGCCGTTCCCTGTTGCAGGATTTCGATCGGCTCCGAAAGACCACGGATCATTCGCTTCAGGCAGGTGCCGTGGATGCCTTCCAGGCTCAGGCCTGGAACATTCTGCTCGGCGACCGAGCCCGCGCGGCTTTCGATCTGGATGCAGAGCCGATGGCGATTCGCGAACGGTACGGGTTCATGGAACCGTATATTGCTCCGACGCCCGATCGTTGTGGGGTGCCGGCGTGGAGTCAACGATTCCTCCTGGCACGACGACTGGTCGAAGCCGGAGTGCCGCTTGTCACGGTCGATTGTCGCTGGTGGGATACTCACGTGAAGGGCTACGAAACCATGCGGGACGGATTCCTCCCGCGGTGGGATCAGGCCTATTCAGCACTCATCACGGATCTGGAAGAACGCGGGCTGCTCGAAAGTACTCTGGTGCTCGCCTGGGGTGAATTCGGGAGAACTCCGCGCGTCAATGCGACGGGCGGGCGGGATCATTATCCGAACGTCTTCAGTGCTGCACTGGCAGGTGGTGGAATTCAGGGTGGCCGAGTACTCGGCTCTTCCGATGCCAAAGGCGCTGAACCGCTCAGCAGCCCCCGACAACCCCAGGATGTGCTCGCCACAATGTACCGGCATCTGGGGATCGATACGGAAACCAGCTACCTCGATCACAGCGGACGCCCGATTCCCGTGCTGCCCTTCGGCGAACCGCTCCACGAACTCCTCTCCACCTAAGGCAACCGGGCACCCACGCGGTGCCGCCGGGTGTTGCTCCGCAACCAATTCGCCTCGTTGGGCAGGCGTCCCGCCTGCACCTGATGGCGGCTGCGCCGCCCAATTCGTCTCGTTGGACGAATTGACAGGGGATGACGATGGATCACCGGACTCTGAGCCGAGGACTCGTTGTAGGCCGGACCAGGGAACGCAGTGACGCAGATCCGGCAAGGCAGTCTCGAAACGACGGTGCGACATGGAACAGAGACGCTTTGCCGGAACTGCGCTGTCGCCTGGTCCGGCCTACGTCGAGGATGCCGGCGGGACGTGGAAATGGCACTTCGTCCAGCGAGACGAAGTGGT
>JALRDR010001119.1 GCA_023262145.1 Planctomycetaceae bacterium
TCATGTCTCTGGCTGCCATTCAGAATCAGCTGTCTTCCCGCAGTCTGCCCAGTCGCAGTCTGCCCAGTCGCAGTCTGTCTCGACGAAGTCTGCTGCAGGCCGGTTTATTGCCGGGGCTGCTGGCTGTTCGCGGAGCGAGTGCTGGTGCCGCAGGAGCTCGGGCACCGGGATTCGGTACAGCCCGACGCTGTATACTGCTTTTCATGTGGGGTGGTCCCAGCCAGCTTGACACATTCGATATGAAACCGGCTGCACCGGCGGAGGTGCGTGGGGAATTTCAGCCAGTTTCCTCCGTCGTTCCCGGTCTGGATTTGTGTGAACATTTTCGCGGTCTGGCAACAAAGACAGATCTGATCACAGTGATTCGTTCCATGTCTCATGATGATCCGGCACATCTGAGCAGTGCGCATACAACGCTGACCGGGCATCTCCCTCCGGTCAACAAGAGTGATGCAGAGCCACCCGGGCCGAACGATTCACCGCATCTTGCAGGCGTTCTGTCTCGTTTTCATGCGGCTCCTGTCGGTCTCCCGGGGAGTGTCACCATGCCGTGGAAGACACTGCATCCTGCAGCTCCGGGTGGGACAGCACCGGGGCAGACCGGTGGCTGGCTGGGAACAGACGCAGATCCGCTGCTGGTTACAGGTGATCCTTCGCGTCCGGACTGGAGTGTGCCTGCCCTGCGGCTGGCTGACGGTCTGAGTCTGCACCGGCTGCAGGACCGTCGCAGTCTGCTGCGGTCGATTTCGGGTCAGCAGGAACAACTTGATTCCCGGTTCAGCAGGCAGCTTGATGTGCAGCAGCTGCAGGCCTTTGAAATGCTGGGCTCCGGACTGGTTCGACAGGCGTTTGATCTTTCGCAGGAGTCAGTAGCCGACCGGCAGCGTTACGGGCATCACATTCACGGCCAGTGTGTGTTGCTGGGCCGAAGACTGCTCGAACGTGGAGTGCCCTTTGTGTCGGTCAACTGGCACAATGACGGTCGGAATTTCTGGGATACGCATGGCGACAATTTCAATCGCCTGAAACGCGATCTGATCCCTCCGGCTGACATGGCACTCACAGCGTTGCTGACGGACCTGCAGGATCGAGGAATGCTGGAGGATACTCTGGTTGTCTGGACCGGGGAATTTGGTCGCCGGCCGCAGATTACGGCGGGCAATGCCGGACGAGAGCATCATCCCTTTTGTTACAGCTCACTGCTGGCAGGAGCAGGGATCCGCCGTGGGGCGGTTTATGGCAGCAGTGACCGGATTGCTGGTTATCCGGAACAGGACGCCGTTTCGCCCGGTGATCTGGCGGCTACAGTGCTGCACGCGATGGGAGTCCCTGCCGAGGCGATGCTGAAGGATGTGAGCGGCCGCCCGCATCTGCTGTATGCGGGCAGCCCAGTCGGCGGCGTCTTTGGCTGACACGTTATTCGATGGATCTGATCGTCATTTTGAGGATACCGGAAGGAATCTCTACTTCCACCTGATCCCCGACAGCCTTGCCCATCAGTGCTGTGCCAATCGGGCTGGTGGTGAGAATCTTCATGACGTCACCGTCATAGTCCTCTTCACCAGGGCCGACCATCTCATAAATCTCTTCGAAATCATCCTCATCAACAACTGTTACCCGGGCTCCGAATTCCACTGCATCCTTGGGGCCGTCCCGCCGTTCCACGATATAGCTGGCAGCGAGCTTCGAACGCGTCTGATTGATTCGGGCCTGCAACATTCCCTGGGCTTCACGCGCTTCGTGGTATTCGGTGTTTTCCTTCAGGTCACCCTCTTCACGTGCGGATTTGATGCGTTCTGTTACTGCGGGCATCTCGATTTCTTCCATGACGCGGATCTGCTCCCGGAGCTTGTCATAACCTTCTCGGGAAATCGGGTGGCGTTCCATGGCATATTCCGTTTCTGCAAAATCAATCTGTAAACGTTTACGTGTGCAAAGAAAGCAGTCGCGACAGCTCTGGATTGACAGTGCTGCCACGATCAACAGTGCCGGCTGCCGCAGCGAACTGCAGCAGTTGACCATATCGGTGGCTTGTTCCGGAGGGATTCCGGCAGAGCCGAAGACAAAAAATGCCTGCCGGCAGGTGCCTGCATGGTGAGGTTACCGAACAGGCTTTGAGGTTTTTTCTGACAGCGTGCACGCTTTCATGGCTGAGGCACGACATTACTGCGTGACTGCATCAGACGACTGTGTTGGGCAGACCATTCTGCCGGCGACAGAGCCAGTGAAAGCGGCAGGCATCCGCCGGATTGCGGCAGCGCTGCTGTAAGAGTAGCAACGGGTGGTGTTGTCGATCCTGCACAAGCCAGGCAATAACGATACACATTCACCTGAATGTGAAACGCAGCAAATGAAAAAGCGGTTGAAGACTGCTTCAACCGCCTGATTGCCTGAGCACAATATTAACGTGCTGTGCTCAAAAGGGCTATTTGATTTCCTTCCATTCGCCGCTTTTTGCACTCTGCAGCACAGCGTCACAGACTTTCTGTGTTTCCAGAGCATCTCGGAAGGTGGGGCTGCACTGTGTGCCGGATTCAACAGCAGCAAGAAAGTCCGCAACCTGATGCACAAATGTGTGCTCGTAGCCAATCTGCAGTCCCGGTACCCACCATTTGCTCATGTACGGCATGTCGCCGTCGGTGCAGTGGACCTGGTGCCAGCCTCGAATGATTGAGTCATCGTTGTAGTCGAAAAACTCGAGGCGATGCAGGTCGTGCAGATCCCACTTGATGGATCCTTTTTCGCCGTTGATTTCGAACGTGTACAGGGCCTTGTGGCCGCGAGCGTAGCGGGTGGACTCGAACAGCCCCAGCGATCCGTTCTGGAAGCGACACAGGAATGCACAGGCGTCATCGATACCCACCTTCTCAACCTTGCCGGTGAGATTGTGCATCCGTTCCTTGACGAACGTTTCAGTCATGGCACTGACGTTGCTGACTGAGCCGTTCAGCCAGATGGCAGTGTCGATACAATGAGCCAGCAGGTCGCCGGTCACGCCGGAACCGGCTGCTGCAGCATCCAGTCTCCAGAGTGCTGCGCCACCCTGGGGCAGATCGGCATTGATGGTCCAGTCCTGCAGGAAGTTGGCGCGATAGTGGAATATCCGTCCCAGACGCCCTTCGTCAATCAGTTGTTTGGCGAGAGTGACTGCCGGAACACGGCGGTAGTTGTACCAGACGGTGTTGGTGACGCCAGCTTTTTCAATGGCATCAACCATGGTCTGACCTTCAGC
>JALRDR010001123.1 GCA_023262145.1 Planctomycetaceae bacterium
CAAACTCGCCGCGCATGGCAAGGAAACGTACGTATTCGATGATGGCGTTCATCTCCTCGTCTTCCATGAGAAGATACGAGGGCATGTATGTTCCTGGGATCCCATATCGCAGGATCCGCGTCAGGTCGTCACGGCTGGCACGAGACAGATCGTTCGTGGACGTGAATTTGAACACTCCATGACGGTAATCGCGGGGCCGTGGGTTCAGATACTGAGCAGTCGGGCCGTTTCCATCGCCGGCGGTGCCGTGGCAGTGGCTGCAGTGCCTCATGTACGATACGCGTCCTGCCTGCAGCCCAGTTCCTGCATCAAGAGTGCAGGCCTGTCCCTCGGTCAGTTCAACTTCCGATGTGGCGAGGACAGCTTCACCGGTTTCAGCGTTCCAGCGCTGTACAGAAACAAATGTGCCATCAGTCGTCAGCAGCGATGCAACATGATCCGGCAGGGAACCGCCCTCGTCGGCGGGTTCCACGACCACCGTTGAGTTGTCTGCTGATGCAGAGACGACAGCGACGCTGGTGCCACCCCAGTTTACGGGAAGTTTCAACCAGGCATTCAGCGACTGTGGGTTACCGAACTTCTGTTCGGTAAGCGTGATGACTCCGGGGGCCTGCTCACCAGTGCCGAATTGCGCTTCGGGTGCAAGAGATTGCGTTTTGTCGCTGATGGAGAATGACGCCTCGAAATCAGAACATCCGCCAGCGATCAGGCAAATCATGCCTGCCAGCACTGCGGGTTTCCAGTTCGCGTACATTGCAGAGGCTCCCTTTGATGACAGGCTGCTCTTCATCACGCTGTTCACAGTTTTGAATTCCACGGTCATTGAATTGCACAGTCCACTGTTCCGCACTGACTGATTGAAACCGGATCTTCAGATGATGACAGTTGACTGTCCTGATGAACCGCAATCTGCACTGCTTCCCAAACTACAAAACCAGAAATTGTGCCGGATGTTCTCAGACCTGATGCACAATTCCGGCCTGAATCACAACTCCTGCAGGCTGGCTACCGGGTAATCGATGGTCAGATCTGTCGTCTCACCCTCACGAACCTCAACTTCGAGTTTACGCTCGACGAAGTTCCCCTTTGCAGCCTCGTGCCAGACGATGAAGCTGTGCTTCCCGACAGGCAGGTCACTAATTGAAAATTCGCCGTTCTCGTTGGTTACTGCACCGAAGGGATGATCCAGGGGCAGGTGCCACGCATTCATCCAGGCGTGGTAGTCGCACTTGACTGCCAGAGGAACGGATTCCGCCTTGCTGTAGAGAATCTCCAGTTTTCCCTCGCGGTCATTCGGAGCGACCCCGGAGTTCACCGAGTTATTCTTGGATGGATAGGTGTGTGTATTGTGAGCAACGGAGTCAGAGCTGAGCACTTTGACCGTCTGATCGACAGGCACAATCATTGTGTGCGGAAAGAACCGGCAGTTCTTCTGGTCAAAGAACATCGTTTCGCCGGACGCTTCCAGCGGTCGACCACCAGGCGGTTTCTTGCCCAGATACACAAACACATTGGCGACTCCGCCATCCGAGCTCAACTGCAGACGCTCGTCAGGGACGTCCACTGCGGCACAGACCTCTGCGTCCTTGACGTCCGTGCCCATGGAAACCAGCAACGGCAGCGCAGGAGCCCCTCCGCTCATGATCACGCGGCCACGGATTGAGCCCACAGCGTCGCTGACCACGGCTCCACCGCCGTCAGCATCGCCCCCGTCATTCGAAGCGTCGGGAATGAATGCAACTTGCGGAATTGTGACTGCTCCGCCACCGTACTCGGAACACCCGCTAAGTGTTCCACAGGCGATCGCGAGAGCAAGGCTGAGGCTACTCAGGTTCTTCAACACCATTTCAGTCTTCTCCTCCTGCCGCTGCAGGAGCATTTTCTGCTCCCGGAGGCTCATAGACGACAGGACCTACGTTTTCCAGGAGCGTGGAGTAATTCATCAGAGCATCGCGAACACCAATAACATGTGCATCCGGGTCTCCCGCGAACTTGTCGGGGAACTGCTCAGCATTCTTTGCGAAGTTGATCGGCATGGATGTGTATGGGGTAATCCACGACGGACGGTAGAGCCAGAGTTTCACCCAGTCAGATCGCAAGCGATTCTGAACGTCGAACAGATTTGGTCCCTGAATATCCTTGGCCGGGTCAGACACCTTGAACTTTCGAGCTCCCACGGAGTGGCACTTGATGCAGAGCGGACCGTTGAGCAGAGCCCAGCCGTCTCCGAGGTAATCTTCACCCTGCTGCAGATGACCAGCAGCCACCAAATCTTCCACTCGACCTGCCAGATAGTCCTGATCCCGTGGAGTCTGTTCTTCGTATGGGAACTCAGCTCCGTCGACGGCAGCAAAATAATTTGCCAGAGTGCGAGCTTCTTCCGCCGTCATGTTGAAACGCGGCATTCGCAGCACCGTTGTGTAACGAATCTTTCCCGGTTCCAGCAGGAATGAATACAACCAGTCCGGCTGAACCTTGATCCCTTCCTGGTACAACGGTGGCGGTGAAGCCTGCCACGCCAGTCTACGCTGATCAAAACGGCCAGCTTCGAGGAGATGTTCGACGAGCAGTTCGGCAAAGCGACCCCCACGTGCCTCCTGATAATTCAGCAATTGGTTCTCGAGGAATGTGACCGGAGCACCCGGGAGCAAAAGCTTACTGTCTTCCGGATTGCCAAACTCCACTGGCTCCCAGACTTCAAAACCGTATTCGCGGAAATCCGGATCCTCTTCGTCCGGATCAGGACGCACTGTGAGCATGCCGTGAAAGCTTGCCACATCGAGGGTCACACGCTCGCCATCAAGTGTCATACGGTGAGTAGCACCGGTGACACCCTGGCGTGGCGGCCGAATTGCCAGCAGTTGCTGCAGAGCGACCTCGTGGTCACCAGCCGTCAACGGTGTGGAATCAAATTCATTCAGGTCTGCGGCAAAAGTGATCTTCGGCAGTTCCACAACATGGCAGCCGGTACAGTTGTACTTCGCGAGCAGGAACTCGCCTTCAATTCGAGTCTTCTCTCGAACGTCAGGCTGATAGACATACTCTGGCGGCGGTGGTTCGGCCACGAGTCCCAGCACAAATGTCGCGATAGCCTCAATCTCGTCTTCCTGAAGAGGAAACTTCGGCATCCTGAGACGATCGGAGTAGCCTTTGGTCTCAGTCTTCTGGTAGTCGTAACTGCGCGGACCACGCAGCTTCTGCCACAGGAAACCTGCTCGACCATGACGCTGCATGCTGTCAAAGAAGTACGACGCTGCCAGTTCAGATTCCGCTTCTTCTGCAGAAAACTGACCCTTCTCAAGTCCTCCTGCCCTGGCTTTCTTGCGAGCCGTCAGAATGCGCTCATGGGTGGAATCAAATTCCGATTCGGCCGGTTCGCCGTGGTGATGCAGGTACTCTTCGATGTGCTCAAAGCCCAGCTTGCTGGTGTCCTTACGGCCCCAGTCCTGCAAGGCCACTCCGATCGGTCGAGCATCCTCGTAGCCCGGCACTTCGTGGCAGGCGTAACAACCGTAACGAGAAACTGTCTTGCGACCAACGTACTCCAGTTTCATCTGCCGCCACTGTTCGGCTGCAGCCGCAGAGCCGTCAGCGGTCGCCAGTACAGCCTCATCGCCAATCACAGCGTCAAGCTGCTGCGGGAAAGTTCCGGAGGCAACAATCTTCCTTGCTGCTTCAGTGCCGAAACGCCCCTTTGACAGATAGAGCACAACGAGCTCATCGAGGTCGGCATCGTCGTACTGAGCTGCCGGGAATGCTTCCGGTTCGCCCTGACTAAGCAGGAACGCGGCAATATCCGCAGCCGGATCAATCATGGTCTGACCGTCTACATCCGGATATGCATCCAGATACAGATTCGGCATGCGAGTTTTTCGGTGGTAGCGTTCTGGTTCACGCAGCCACGTGTACAGCCAGTCGCTGAAGGATGGATCGTCTGAGTTGCGACGCAGCTTGCGGTGAATGTCACTGATGTTCGGCCCGAAGTCGGCAGTGGAGGCCGGCACAGCACTGTGCTGATGACAGGCCACACATCCACGCTCAGTGAAAAACTGCTGCCCACGTTCAACGTTCGGCAAGTACCCGTCATCCGGAACAAGCAGCTCCATCTCTTCAGAATTGTTCATGAGCAATGTGGCAATCCCTGCCAGCTCTGCCGCTTCAAGATCCCCGGTGTGAGCCGCATCCGCTGCGGTGAGATGATCGTGCAGGGCGAAGAACTGCGGCATCTTTGTGGATGGGCGATACCGCTGGGGAATTTCCGTCCAGTATTCAATGAACTCGGCAGTGGTCTTCTGAGCAACGTGTCGCAGACTGGGACCAACCTTACGCAGCTTGCCTGCGACAGCAGACGGGTCGGCTGCGATTGCGGCAGCTTCTTCTGCAGTCTGTGGCTCTATGCGCAGATCCGGTCCAATGGCCTTGCCAGCGTCGTAGCCATGAATCTCGTGGCAACCAAAGCAACCGTACTTCTGGATCAGCTGCCAGCCGCGAACTGCCTTCGGAGCAGATGCGCCATATTCCGGGTGCACGCCCAGTTCCTGCATGCTGTGGTGGCACTTGATACAGCCGGATTCAATGAATCGCTCGGGCTGCATCGGATACTCCCAGAAGTGGTTGGGATGGAACCCATACTCGTGGTGCCATTCGTCTGCAATCTGAGGATCATTCGGTGAATGTTCTGCGTTGCCAAAGCTGGTTCCGGAACCCTGGCCATCGTGGCAGATGGTGCAGCCGAATTTGCCGACCGGATGCGGTGACGAGGCGGAGCAGTAGAGACTGGTGTTGGGGTGCGTGGAGAAGGGCTGCGGGAATTCACCGGCAGCAACCCAGTCTTCCAGTTCTTCTGAGTCCGGATGCCCGGCGGGGTAAGCGGGCACCCCGCCGGATGCGGTCTTGTCGATATTCTGGTGACAGGTGCGACAGCGATCGAAGCGAGCGATCCTGGACATCCCCAGAGTAATTTTCAGTCCGGGAACCCAGTCCTGAACCACTTTCAGATGGGAATTGAAGCCGTCGATAATCGGCAGCTCCATCAGTGAACGCTTAATGCTGGAGATGGTGGACGACGGACGAATGTTCTCAAGCGACGCATCGACGCGATCCACCTCGGAGGTGACTTTTGTCTTTTCCGCGGTCAATGCCTCAACATTCGCGGTAATGGCAGCAACGTCCGCTTTGATCACGTTGAGCTTATCGGTCTCGGCGTCGATCCGCAGCTGCAATTCTGTGCAGATCTGCCTGCGTTCTTCGAATGCTGTCAGGCGAAGCTGCAGTACGTCCGGCGGGAGGTCGTCGCGCACGGCGAGGTCATAGTTGGCGCTGGCTTCGTCCCGATCGGAGTTCTTGAACTTCAGTTCGCCTTCAAGACTTTCGACAAGTCGTGTTTGTGCATCCAGTGCTGCGAACAGTTCTGCTTCCTTAGCCCGCTTGTCCTGCAGATCCTGCTCGGCAGCGGCGAGTTGATCCTCGAGGTCCGCGATCACCTTCTGGTAACCGGGGTTCTGCAGGCTTCTGAGTTCCTGTTCACGCAGCCTGGCGTCGATGTCAAATGCTGTTCGTTGATAAGAACGCCATTCATCGGCCTGATCCTGTTTCAGCATCAGGAATACCGAAAGCAGCAGTACGAGACTGCTGGCGGCGAACACGACATGAAGCGTCTTCTGATTCCAACGAAAATCATCTGTTGCTGGCATAGGTCTGATTGAGCCCGAAGGCCGTCCTCAACTTGGAAAAAAATCACCCAGGAGCGAGCACGGTGTGGTAACCGGCTTGCCGCCTGCACCCCTCAGATATTGAAGAACCACTCTGGAATACCGACGATGTATTTCAGTGCGAAAGCCCACCGTAACAACATCTTGACAGGCAGAATTGCCATCCAGAGAATCAAATTGGAAAATACGAGAAACCGAATGACACCCATGC
>JALRDR010001129.1 GCA_023262145.1 Planctomycetaceae bacterium
TGGCACCGCGCGAACGGTACGGTGGGTGGCACCGGGTCAGGCATCGCACCGGATCAGGCATCAGGTGGGGGTGAGGCATCAGGTAGGTGGCACCGGGTGAGGCAGAGAACGATATCCATGTCCGTTTTTGGTGGATGGTACCGGGGCCATAGGAACGGTGATGTATCGGGGGAGCTGTGTGGCATTTGGGCAACATGCTCAGTGTGCGCAGAGCAGCGGCAGCGGTCTGCAGGAGATCCAACGAAAGGTGCCGGCTGCGAAGGAGTTGTCACAGCGTCGTCACAGCGCGGCTGGCGGTGCCGAACAGATTCGCGGTGAATGCAGATTCGGAGTTTATTGCGGCGACAGAGCTCCACGAAAGAACTCCGGGTACTGTCAGTTGCCGCAACAGAGCTGTCTTCGCTGCGGAGTCTGCTGCGGTGACTGCCGTGTGATCAGTGCTGTTTTCGACCCCCGTTTGGTTTCAGGATCCCTGCAGCAGATTGCGAACGGCGTCTCCGATGTCCGGCTGACGCATGAGCGATTCACCCACCAGAACAGCTCCGACGTTGTGTTCACGCAGCCGCAGCAGATCTTCGTGAGTGCGAATACCACTCTCGCTGACAAACAGTACGGATTCAGGAATCTGTTTTCGGATCATGAATGTGTGGTCGAGTGATGTCACGAAAGTCCGCAGATTGCGATTGTTGACTCCCAGCAGTTCGGTTCCCGTGGCAAGTACTCGCGGCACATTTTCCGGCTCATAGAGTTCGATGAGCACGTCCAGGCTCAGGCTGCGTGCGTACTGATACAGGTCGTTCAGCTGATGGTCATCCAGACATTCAGCGATCAGCAGCACGCAGTCGGCTCCGACTTCACGAGCTTCCGCGATCTGATGTCGATCGATAATGAATTCCTTCCGCATCACCGGGATGGAGACGCTGGCTGCGACATCCTTCAGAAATCTGAGATGACCCTGAAAGTAGTGTTCATCTGTCAGTACACTCAGGCAGGATGCGCCGGCCTGCTGGTACTGCTGAGCGATCAGGACGGGATCAAAGTCCTCGCGGATCAGGCCGGCGGACGGCGACGCCTTCTTGACTTCGGCGATCAGTGCGGGCTGGGCGGCCTGTCGCAGGGCCGAAATGAACCCACGGGGTGCAGGCAGGTCCGGCAGTTTCTCTTCAATCTGTTCGAGCGGACGCAAGTGCTTCGCGATCGCCACTTCCTGGCGTTTCCGTGAGATAATTTCATCAAGAATCGTCGACAATGCAAAAACTCCCCGGGTGTTGACTCTGGTACCAGGATCCTAACGCCCGGGACGGGACTGAAGCGAGTGAATCGGTCCCGATTCTGCAAACCGATACGCGGAGTGATTGCTCCGCCGGAAGATGCCAGTCATGGAATCACTTTCCCAGTTGCTGTTTCTGTTGCAGGCCGGGCAGCCTGAGTCTGTAGCAGAAGCTGCAGCTGTTCCTGAGGTGACACCGGGGCAGATGGCTGCCGGAATCCTGGTACTGATGATGATCATCTTCAGTTTCCGGGCCGGGCTCCGCTGGATCAGCTGCTGGCAACGCGGGGTTGCTCCGATCCCCGTCAGCGACAGGAAGATCGTTGTGGTGCCGTCACCGCTGACGGCAATCATTCTCGTGATATCGGTTGCACTTGCTCTGCTGGCATTGAAGTTCAGTGTTCAGAATGCGTTCAGCAGTAGTGCTGTGGCTGAGGCAACCGCGGACGAGAGTAAGTCCGCGGCGGAAGAGAACGAGGCAACCGCGGACGGGAACGAGTCTGCTGATGTTGCGGCAACGACTGCAGCAGATGCAGCCACCGCAAAAACAACGGAAACCGATTCCTCAGAAGCCGCTCAACGGGCCCGAATGATGGTAGTGCAGACCATCGGGATGAATGTGATCCTGATTGCTGTGATTGGATTAGCTGTATGGCTGAAGAGACATGATCGTCGTGATCCGCAGGCCGATCTGAGGCAGGATTATCAATCGAGCACATTCGAATGGAATGTCGGATCAGACGAGCAGCCGGCAGAACTTCCGCTGGATGAGGATCCTTCCGATCCCAGCGGATCCGGGTTTGCCGAGACCGATGGCCTGACTGCTGCGGGGCCACCACCGCTTGCGTTGCGGCAGAGTTTTTCGTGGGCTGAAGAATTGCGGGTTGCTCTGACGGTTGTAATGGCTGTTTATCTGCCGACGATGCTGCTTCGCGCAGGACTGGTGGCGCTGATGCATTCGGTTACCGGCAAGCTGCCGGACAGCAATCCCATGCTGGAGATCCTTAATACTGATGCAGGTCGTCAGATGGCAATTCTGATTGGTTTTGCTGCCGTGGTGATGGCGCCTTTGGCGGAAGAACTACAGTTTCGCGTGGTCAT
>JALRDR010000771.1 GCA_023262145.1 Planctomycetaceae bacterium
AATTCTTCCGCCGGCAGTCCAAAGGCATCCCAGCCCATCGGGTGCAGGACATTCTTCCCCTGCATGCGCGCATGACGACAGACAATGTCGGTTGCGGTGTAGCCCTCCGGATGCCCGACATGAAGTCCCTCCCCGGACGGGTAAGGAAACATGTCCAGAACATAGAGCTTTTCCTTTTCGGCCACGCAGTCTGCGGCCTGAAACGTCTGATTCTCTTCCCAGTACTGCTGCCAGCGGGATTCAATGCTGCGGAAATCGTAACGAGGCATTTGTGTTGTCAGCAGGGCCCGAGGCCCGGTTATGGTCAGTGATTCTTCAGGAATTCCTGTGGAATTCTGCAGGGTCTGTTTCAGGCGATGAGCTGCTCCGGACCGCATCCGGTTGTGTCCGCAATGCGGCATCTGCTGGCAGAACATCGGCGGAGTTGTGTTCCGCGGCCGATTGTAGGCAGAGCCGCAGGGAATGGGAACACGATCGACGGCCTGTCCCGGTCCTTCTCACTTGCGTTGTTCGTACGATTGTCCAGGATGCGAAGCTGTTCGGGGCAGGGGGGCTGTCGCTTCAATCATCACTGTGCACCTGTCCCGGCCGATATGGCTGCGGTATCCCCCGGCAGCGTCAGGCTGCTCAGCAACGCCGGAGTCAGACACCGTCTGAAAGTGAGGATGAACATGCAGAACCGTGGTTGGCTCATACGAATTGCTGGAATCTGTGTGCTGTTCTGCGGGATTACTGCTGCGGCCGTGGCTCAGACTGAGCGTGTGGATCTGGTCAGCAGTATGGATGGCGAAGAACAGCCGGTGCTGTACTGGGCGCCGCCAGCAGCAAAGCAGCAGCCCACGCCGTTGTTCGTGTTCCTGCATTCGTGGAGCGGAGACTTCACCCAGGATAATTCCAAATGGCTGAAGGTATGTCAGCGGGAAAACTGGATCTGGCTGCATCCCAACTTTCGCGGGGTTAATCAGAGTCCCAAAGCGTGTGGTTCAAAATTCGCTCGACAGGATATTCTGGACGCCGTGAAATGGGCACATGAGCAGTGGCGGGTAGATGTCCGTCCAGCGTTTCAGCCGGTAGATCTTTGAGTGTTGCTAATTCAGCCGCCACCTCTGCTTGCTCGCGTTCGATCTCGCGATACATTTGCAGCAACTCTTCAGAGGGATCGACATACAACCGGCCGGAATAGCCATCAAGAATAACCTCTCGCCCATCCAGGCGACGATAAGGTAGATCCACTATCCCCATGACCGTCGGAATACCCATAGAACGTGCCAAAATAGCCGCATGAGAATTACCCGAGCCATATACAGAAACTAAGCCCGCTAACTTCTCTGTCGAAACCTCGCCCAACATCGCGGGTGAAAGCTCCTCTGCAACAAGGATCGCATTCTCTGGCAACTCAATATCTTGGTGCTCACTCTCCTCTTGCAGATACGCTAGGACACGACGCCCCAAATCCCGAACATCAGTCGCACGCTCTCTTAAATA
>JALRDR010000784.1 GCA_023262145.1 Planctomycetaceae bacterium
TGGCGTGCAGGTCGTGGACATGCACGCCGTTCTCGGCCACGTTGTAGCCGAATGGATCAGTTTCTCCCCAGGTCATGCCACCACGAATTCCTCCGCCAGCCATCCAGATGGAAAATGTCCGCGGGTGATGATCACGTCCGAAATTGTCTGACAGATGTCCCTGGCAGTAGTTTGTGCGGCCGAATTCACCGCCCCAGACCACCAGAGTATCTTCCAGCAGGCCACGTTGCTTCAGGTCCTGTACGAGCGCAGCTGACGGCTGGTCCGTTTCCCTGCATTGTCCACGGATTGCTCCCGGAAGACCGCCGTGGTGATCCCAGCCCTGATGATACAGCTGAATGAATCGCACACCCCGCTCTGCCAGACGTCGAGCCAGCAGGCAGTTGGCGGCGAATGTTCCCGGCGTGCGGGCATCCTCGCCGTACAAAGCGAATGTCTGCTCTGTTTCTGCCGACAGGTCTGTGGCTTCAGGAATGGACGCCTGCATGCGTGCAGACAGTTCGTACTGCGAAATCCGAGCCTGCAGCAGTGGGTCGAACTGCTGGTCCAGCTGATGCTGATGCAGTTCCTTCAGTGCATCCAGCATCCAGCGACGGTTGTCGGCCGTGAGTCCGTCCGGGTTGTTCAGGTACAGCACCGGATCATTGCCCGAACGAAACTGCACACCCTGATGCCGAGAGGGAAGAAAGCCGCTGCCCCACAACCGGGAAACGAGTGGTTGTCCTCCCTTGTTGCTGGTGATCATCACGATGAATGCCGGCAGATTCTCGTTTTCTGTACCCAGCCCGTAACTCAACCAGGCTCCAAAACTGGGGCGACCGGGGAATTGTGAACCGGTCTGCAGGTGGGTAACTCCAGGGCCGTGGTTAATTGCTTCCGTATGCATCGAACGGACGACGCATAATTCATCAGCGATCCCGGCCGTGTGCGGCAGCAGCTCGCTGAACCACTGTCCGCCCTGACCGTGCTGTTCAAATCTGAATGGCGATCCGACCAGTGGCAGACTGGACTGATTACCGCTCATCCCCGTCAGCCGCTGTCCGGCACGAATGGATTCCGGCAGCTGCTCCCCATGTCGCTCGTTCAGCACGGGGCGGTAATCCAGCAGGTCCAGCTGCGACGGGGCGCCGGCCTGAAACAGGAAGATTACCCGCTTTGCCTTCGGCTTGTGGTGTACGGTCAGCGCTGCCTCGTCAGCCTGCGATCTCTGTGGATTCAGCAGTGTGGCCAGAGCCATACTGCCAATCCCGTAACCACCGCCGGCAAGCAGTGTTCGTCGAGTGGCCGGTAAGGAATGAAGCAGTTCAGCGTTGTTCAGCATCATGGTGCCTTTTGAAGATCAGTCTCCCGGGGGTCTTCCATTGTCAAGGAAACAGACAGACCCCGGTGTGCGGTAAATCATCAGCGACGGATCGCACATTCGTCATAATTAAGGAGTGTGCTGGCGACGACAGCAAATGCCGCGACCCGCGGAGCGGGCAGGTCTGCTGCTGGTTCTCGTGAGCCTACTTTGAGCAGACTGGCGGCTCGATCCGGCGCTGCTGTGAAATCTTCCAGCTGCCGCTGCTGCAGTGCCTGCAGAACGGTCAGTTCTCTGTTGTCAGGCTGGCGACTGGTCAGTGACCGAAACATGGTGCGCAGGATCCTGTCATCGTCATCGCCATGCAACAGCAGCAGTTGTTCGGCCAGCACACGTCCGGCTTCGACAAACTGTGGGCCGTTCAGCATGACAAACGCCTGCAGTGGTGAAGATGTTCGTTCTCGTCGCGGCTGACAGACGTCCCGCTTGGATGCATCCAGGGTCATCATCATCGGAGCTGGTGCAGTACGCTTCCAGAACGTGTAGACACTGCGGCGGTACAGCCCATCTCCTGTATCCGGTTTGATGGGTTTGAAGGATACTTCCAGATCGTAGGGCCGTGCGGGAGGACCTCCGATCTGACGCACCAGCAGGCCGCTGGCTGCCAGTGCATTGTCACGCAGCATCTCTGCATTCATGCGGTAAGCATTCATCCGTGCCAGCAGTCGATTCTCCGGATCGCGTTGCCGTAGTTCCGGTGATACGCGGGAGGAACGGCGGTAGGTCACCGAGGTCACCATCTGCCGCAGCAGGCGTCGCACGTCCCAGCCGTGTTCGATGAAATCGCGGGCCAGCCAGTCCAGCAGCTGGGGATGAGATGGCAGCTGTCCCTGACTGCCGAAATCTTCCGGTGTACGGACCAGACCATACCCGAACATCTGCTGCCAGAAGCGATTCACAGCCACACGAGCGGTCAATGGGTGCTGCGGATCCGTCATCCAGCGCGCCAGCCCCAGTCGATTGTGTGGCAGGTCACCGGTCAGGGCGGGCAACGCAGCCGGAGTCTGCGATTCCACCGGATCGCCCGGCTGGTCGTACGCGCCTCGTCTGAGCAAATACGTCTGTCGCGGTTGCTGCATTTCCTGCATGACCATGATTTCGCGAACAGAATCGTAAGCCTTGCTGCGTTCCTCCCGCAACGTCTTCAGAACGGTCAGCTGCGATCTGTACGCTTCGTTCACATTGCTTAAGTAATAATCAAACAACAACTCCCGCTGTACTGCACTCAGTTCGGCAGTGGGTGTCTGCAACAGTCCTTGCAGGGTGCTTCCGTCGGCCAGCTGAGCCACCTCTGCAGCCACCAGTTCACGACCGTAGACCTGAAATTCGTCGACTCCGCCGTTGGTGAAGCCACGATCGCGGAAGCGTTCGCCGATTGTAATATTGTCACCACCGCCTCCGGTAATGTTCTTGTACAGGTTGTCGCGGACGATTTCCGCAGCGGCGGGCTGACCGTCCACATACAGCCGTAGTCCGTCGGCACGACTGGAGCCGTCATAAGTTACGCAGACGTGCTGCCACTGCTGCAGTGCAAGTGGTTCTTTGGCCTGCACACGCAGCGCATTGCCCGGATAGAAGTGAATCAACGCTGCACTCAGACGACCGTCTTCCAGCAGAAGTTCATAGCCGCGACTGCCGGCATCGGTCCATGCGCGAGACCTGTGGAAGATGACTGCACGTTCCATGTGGGTTGCCGGCCGTACCCACAGACTGATGCTGAACGGGTCGAAACGACGGAAGTTGCCAACCTGCGTACCAACAGCATCGTCACCGGTGAGCTCAATCGCTTTGCCGATCGGGCCGTCAATCTGGCGATTGGGTGCACCGGGAGCCGCTTCAAAATCGAGGGCCAGCTGCTGATCAGGAATCAGCTTGTCCGCCGGAGTTGCAGCAGCTGTCTGCAGCCACTCGGCAAACGCCGGTTGCTGCTTGTCCCGCAGTTCCTGTCGTACAGATTCAGCCGCGGCGATCTGCTGCTCAATGTCCTGCTGCTTCTGCTTCGTGGCGTCGTCCGCCAGCAGCAGCGTGGGTGTGGGCACGGACGGAGTGAAGTACGAATACAATCCCGCCTCGTCGATGTTGTCGAAGAAGGAGAACATCTGGTAGTACTCACGCTGCGAAATCGGATCGTACTTGTGATCGTGGCAGCGGCAGCATTCGAAGGTCAGCCCCAGAAATGCTGTACCGACCGTCTGTGTGCGATCAGCCACGTACTCCACGCGAAATTCTTCCGGAGTACTGCCACCCTCAACCTTCTGCGGATGCAGGCGGTTAAATGTGGTCGCCAGGATCTGATCGCTGGTTGCATCAGGCAGCAGATCTCCGGCAACCTGCTGTGTGAGGAATTCATCGTAGGGCAGATTTGCGTTGAAGGCGTTGATGACCCAGTCTCGCCATGGCCAGACGTCACGGTCGCGATCGACCTGGTATCCGTATGTGTCCGAGTAGCGAGCTATGTCCAGCCATTCGGAGGCAAGCCGTTCACCCAGGTGAGGTGACTGCAGCAGGCGATCCACCTGCGTTTCCCAGGCATCGTCCGATTCGTCAGCCAGGAATGTGTCCAGTTCCTCCAGTGTCGGTGGCAGTCCCGTCAGATCAAACGACAGGCGTCGCAGCAGAGTGGCTTTGCTGGCAATCGGAGCAGGCTGCAGACCAGCCTTGTTCAGACGCTGCTGAATGAAGCGGTCGATCTCATTGCCGCCTGGTTCAGCGGGTGCTGTATCCGGAACGCTGACGGTCTGGATTGGTTCCAGCGACCAGTGCCCCTGCCATGCGGCTCCCTGTTCAATCCAGCGACGCAGCAGTTGCTTCTCCGCTGCCGAAAGCGAGCGGCCGGAATCCGGCGGTGGCATCTGAAGATCAGGGTCGTCACTCATAATTCGTGACCACAATTCACTCTGATCCGGATCTCCGGGAACGATAATGCGGCGATCCGGGGCGTCCGCAACCGGTCCTGTCGCAGCATCCTGCTGATCCAGTCGCAAACCCGCTTCCCGGTGCTCAGCATCCGGACCATGGCAGCGAAAACAGCGATCGGAAAGGAGCGGCCGGATCTGGAAATTGAACGCAACAGCGTCTTCCTGGCCTGTCGCCGGCACGGCAGATCCGACGAGGGTGACTGCCAGCAGCAGCATCATTCGGGAGTATCGCATAGGTCCGGCTTTTCGAACTGTGTAGGTTCTGAGGAGAGATCGGGCACGCCGCAGGATCAGGAACAGGCGGGATCTGGTGGAACGCGGAAACGAGGTGTCTCCACCCCCGCAAGGAAGCTGCCGCCGGACGCCCTGGATGGAATCGGATCGGGCAGCAATCAGGAACCGGTTGCCATCCCGATTTTTAGCGATTATGGCACTCTCGCGGTGAATTGTCACTGGCAACCACCTGCACACATGCGGTGCAGCCTGTCGCTGCAGGATTGTTGCCGACTGTTGTTGCCAGGGTGTTGTTGCCAGGGTGTTGTTGCCAGGGGGGGACACGCGATGTCGGAAAAACCCGCAGTCCGTTGGGGTCAGTGAAGTTGCAGTGGCACTCGCTATTGCAGGCATACTCGCTACAGCCGGACCAATTCCGAAGGTTGTCAATGGTTGTATTCAAGTCTCTGTCGGAATTCCTGCGAGAACTGCTTCTCTATCTTCCGGTGCACACGGCGACCAACTCAGGAGCAATTACATGGTGCTGCGGCGGTTGCTCGAAAGGCTGGTTATGTATCCAGCGTTCAAGTTCTTCCCCGCCATCTCACTGTTTGTCTCGTGCGGCACTCGTCTGATCGCCAGTTCCAGCGGTTGCATTCCCGAGGACCTCGATAACCGGGGGCAGATCACTATGTACACACCTCGCCAGAAACCTGATCCCCTAAAGCTCTTCTGCGGCCTCACAATCATGGGCTCGGCTGTGCTCGCGATGGGCGTCACCATCGGTCTGCTGGAAGTCTACCGCGGTCTGCTCAGCTGACTGCCAGTGCTCCCGGTTACGGATGCTCCTGCTGACAGTACTCCTGCTGACGGGGCGATGCAGCAGACTGACCAGCGGGCAGTTGTTGCGGGAATGCTGAAGTGGGGAAGTTGCCGACCACTCGGCAGCTGCCCAGGATCTTCAGCGAACAACTGCCATTCCCTCCGCCGGCCGCTTATTTCCGCAAGGCGTACCCCGCGTCCGCAAATGCACGACCAATCCCGGCCATAATTGCCCCGGAACCCATGTAGTGATATTCCGCGTTGGAGGTACTGGTGCGAAGCAGCACCAGTTCCGTCTCGGTGAAAGTCTGTGCATACAAAGTGGCTGTCTGCTCCTCCAGTTGCTGACGCGTCAGGTCCCCCGCTTTCTGTGACTCGCGAAGTTTGTCCAGCTGTGGTTTGAGTTCCTCGTCGCGTCGTCGCAATGCGGAAACGTCCTGATCCCAGAATTTCTCGGTCAGCACAGCGGTCACATTCCCCTTGAATTCGGGCAGATTCGTCGGGGCAGCCATCGCATCACGGAAGCCCTGATGGATGTTCAGGTATCGTTGCTGATCCGGTCCGTATTCTGCCGTCGGGCCATTGACGCCCATGACGCCGATCACGAATGGCAGCTGCGGCGATTTCAGATCGGTCCGCACATCGCGAATGAACTGGGCCATCAGTGTGGCATACTGATCGTAGCCACCAGGCTGCCCGCGTTCCGGGTACGTGCTGCCATCCACCATGTCGTTCCAGCCCTGGAACCAGACAAACCCCGCCAGCTCGTATCCGGCGTCCGCATCGTACTGCGGATACACCGTGACCGGATCAGCCAGCACACTGCGAATGTGGTCCAGCATCAGGCGATAGTAGTGTCCGGTCGCTTCATCCTTCTCGGCGCGAATTTCTGACAGGTCCTTCTTTTGCTTCTCAAAGTTCTCCAGCTGACTTTCATTGAACTCATACCTGCCGCCGTTGGGTGGTCGGAAGTCCGTATTGAGGCTCTTGCCGCCCCAGGCGGTCTTGATGATCAGAATCGGAGCATCTGTCAGTTGTTCCATGCGCAGACCGAAGGTGAATTCCGGGCCGATCTTTGGGCCCCGCGGTTCCGCTCCGAATCCTGCTGTCAGCCTGCCGGTGCGAATTTCCGGGGCTGAGCCGAGGGACGAGATCCAGACGCGTTCGCATGTCCGTGGTGTGCCGTCTTCCTGCACCATCTCCCGTAGCAGCATGTTCGTCTGCGGCCGCAGTTTCATGGAATCGAAGGTGCTCACATGAGCATGGCCCTGCATGTTGGACTGGCCGGCAAGGATCCACACCTGCAGAGGCTGTTTGTCGGCAGCGGATGCGCTGGCTGTCATGACTGCCATCAGGCAGAGCAGCAGGCCGTTCACAGACAGACGACAG
>JALRDR010000804.1 GCA_023262145.1 Planctomycetaceae bacterium
GCACTCTGCATCCACTTTGCCGACGACTCTGGTGGGTCGATGTCGGTGGGTGGCACCGAGGAAGAGTGGGAGTAGCTGACGGAGTGGAAGTTGTGTTCCTGCCACATCACATCGCTGGTTTTTCGGCTGTTGCGATCGACCTGCGTTCGTGATGTGAGTGCGAGCTCATCGAGGGCCTCCGGTTGTGAACGGCAGCTGCGGCGGGATACGGTCGAAAAGCGGAGTGAAGCAGACTATCGAAGTCGGGATTTTTCTGTTCCAGCAACTGGAACGCCAGCCCTCTCTGTCGTCCTGCCGATTGCAGTGTTAGTCTGTGGGGAGCGTGCTGATCTCGACTCGCCGGTTCAAACGGGTGAAGCTGTCGCCAACTCAGGCGACTCCACTGCTCCGGCGTTTCCAGTTCCCGGTCTGCGACTGGTGCTGGCAGCCAGTTCTCCGAGCGACTCCACATTCCTCGATCGTCCTGTCCGGATCTGTTTCTTCCCGTTGCCGCCGGTGCTGATTACCGCTGGCATCTGTTTTGAAATCTGCGATGTCCCAGAAGCGAATTTTTGGTTTGCCGATTTCTTCCAGCCTTGGCTATCACGGTACGTGGTTTCTGCGTGCGGTGCTGGTGGGTGTTATGGCAGGTGTCGGAGCGATCGCATTTCAGCTGGCGGGGCAGGTGATTGTTCGTTTTGTGCTGATTCAGCTTTCCGGATTTACTCCGGGAGAGGGGCACGGTGAGCATCCGCTCTTTGAGCATCCGGACGTTGATCTGAGTTTATTCTGGCTGCTAATCGTCCTCGTCGGGGGTGGCCTTGTTTCGGGGCTGATTGTCTACACTTTTGCTCCGGAGGCCGAGGGTCACGGAACTGACGGAGCAATTCAGGCCTTTCATCATGGCCGGGGCAATATTCCGCTCCGCGTCGCGATTGTGAAAACTCTTGCATCCGCAATTACTCTGGGGACAGCGGGGTCAGGTGGTCGCGAAGGTCCGATTGCTCAGATTGGCGCAACATTGGGTTCTACTCTGGGCCAATGGATGAAACTGTCGGCTCGTGATCGCCGGATTCTGCTGGCCACAGGAATGGGCGCGGGTGTGGGAGCCATTTTCCGGGCTCCGCTTGCTGGCGCAATTTTCGCCGGCGAGATCATGTATCGGGATGCCGATATTGAATCCGACGTACTGATACCGGCTGCGGTTGGTTCGATTGTGGCGTACTCGGTATACGGGATGTTTCTGCCTGCGGACTTGTGTTTTGCGCACATCTTCGGAGAGCTCACGGACTATTCCGCGAATTCCCTCTTTGAACTCGTTCCGTACACAATTCTGGCATTGTCGCTGTCAGGGATGGCCTGGTTGTATGTGCGGGTGTTCTACGGCCTGCACGATGTGTTCGCAAAACTGCCCGGACCGCGTCATCTGCGACCGGCTCTGGGAGCACTTCTGACGGGGCTGACGGGGTTGGGTCTGTACCGCCTGTTTGATGGAAATCATCAGGTGCTGGCGGTGCTTTCCACAGGATATGGAACGCTTCAGGAAGGGCTCGCGAAGCCGGAAAACGTAGCCCTGAATGTGCTCCTTGTGGTGGCGTTCTGCAAGATCATCACAACATCGTTCACAATTGGTTCAGGTGGATCGGGAGGGGTGTTTGGGCCATCCATGGTGATTGGTGGTTGTCTGGGCATCGCGGTCGGAAAACTCTGTGGTACCATCTGGCCCGACCTGGTGAATCCGGGAGCATTTGGTGTTGTGGGCATGGCTGGCTTCTTCGCCGGCTGTGCGCATGCACCAATCTCCACGATCATCATGGTGAGTGAAATGACAGGCAGCTACTCGCTGCTGATGCCCACGATGTGGGTGTCGACGTTATGTTTTCTGCTGTGTCAGAAGGTGTCGCTGTACCGCAAGCAGGTAGGATCGCGGCTGGACTCACCGGCTCACAGCGGAGATTTTCTGGTGGACGTGCTGCAGGATCTTCGAGTCAGGGATGTGTACGACAGCAGTCTGCGACTCACAAAGGTCCCCGAAAAAACTCCACTGCGTGAACTGGTCCGCATCCTCAGTCAGACTCACCAGCACTTCTTCCCTGTTGTCAACGAGAAGGGTCGCCTTGTCGGCGTGTACTCGGATTCGGACGTCCGTCCGTACCTGTATGACGATGTCATCTGGGACCTGGCGGACGCAGCGGACATCATGAAGACGCCGGTCATTTCCGTGACTCCGACCGACGACCTGAATACAGCAATTCGTCGATTATCCCAGCTGGGTGTCGACGAACTGCCAGTCGTGGATGAAAAGGACAGC
>JALRDR010000808.1 GCA_023262145.1 Planctomycetaceae bacterium
CTGTCTCCTTATCGTCGTCACTCATCCTGCAGTCCCTTCGGCAGCACATGCTGCAGGAATCTCCGCAGGAACTCGAACACCGGAAGACGCATGCGGCGATCTCGGTGCTCACCTTTCCGGCGATACCGAAATGTCACGTAACCGTTCCTGAGTGACTCAATTCGGTCATTCGTGATGGCCGTGCGGAACACATAGCGACTGAGATATTTCAGGGTCGCCACACCATCTCTGACAGACTGCACATCACAGACGAATTCACGGCGGAAGTCCTCAGCGGCTGGCAGGGACTCGGAGCGGATCTGCTCTCTGATCAGTCGTTCGAATTCCATGCGGAACAGTTTCGACAGCAGTTTGACCGGAGCCACGAATCCGGGCATCGTGTGTTTCCACTGGCGGTCCTTCGTCAGTCCTCCGCCGGGCGGGATCACGTGGATGTGGGGTGATACGCCATGTCGCGTCCGAACGTATGCAGTACCGCAGTGAAGCCAGTGATCTGAGCACCACAGAATTTCGGATTGGCCAGCACAGTCTTCAGCGTGCATGCAGCCGCCGCAGACAGCGCTCGGTAGCACACATTCTGATGCGAGCGAATGAACGGTCGCAGTTGCCTCGGCAGCGTGAAGGTCATCAGGAAGTAGTCAAGCGGCAGCAGCTGTGTGACCTGTTTGGCGCACCAGTCGCCGTTGTTCGCGGTCTGGCAGTTTGGACAGTGGCGATTGCCGCAGGATGCATGGGTGTGATGGACGGACGGATGTCCTTCCAGCTCGCACTGCGCGCAGCGGTAGCTGATCGTGCCGAGTCGTCCTGTTCCGCAGTCTGCAATCAACTGCAGAACGCGACGATGCTCGGACGGCAGGTGATCTCCATACGTCTTCCTGTACGCACTTCCATACTGCGCGCAAATCTCACCCAGAGTTGCCAGCGATCCGTACTTACCGGAACGTCATGACGCTGTTGATTTTCTGCAGCGCATCATCCTGACCGCAGTTCGTCAGATGCAGGTAACGAGCGGTGGTCTTGAGTAAGCTGTGGCCGAGGTACTGCTGCAGTCGGCGGATGTTGACTCCGGCCTCCAGCAGATGAGTGGCGTCGCTGTGACGCAGACAGTGCACACTGATAGCCCGAGCAAACTCCGGCTGTGTCACGACCTGCCGCAGCGCGCCCTGCACGGTGGATTCGGCCATCGTCTGCCGCGTGTTCAGAATGACTTGTCCTTTCGGATTCGTCTTCGGAAACAACAGCGTTTCGTGTCGATGTGTCTTCCAGTATTGTCTCAGCGTATGCAGAGTGACCAGCGGCATCGGAACGAGCCGGTCCTTTGCTCCCTTGCCTCGGTGAATATGGATGCGCATGCGTTCGGAATCGATATCCCGCATCTGCAGCGCCAGTCCTTCGTTGAGTCGCAGGCCACACGAACAGATCGTCAGGAAGTACGCATAAAATCGTGGCTTGCGAAAGGCGGCGAGGATGCGTCGGACTTCGGTGACGGTGGGGACGGCCGGAAGCTTCTTCTCGCGAGGGATGCGAAGCGTTCGAGCACCTTCCAGTCAAGCCCGCAGGTGCGGCGATAGAAGAACCGCAGGCCTCCGATCATGATTTTGAGTGTGCCTCGAGCCGCCCGACGTTCATGCCGCACCCAGAGCATATAGTCTTTGACCTGCTCTTCGGTGAGCGTTGCGGGATCAGCGTTGTTGTAGAACTTGCTCAGCAATCGCACGGCCCGCAGATAGGCCTCCTGCGTCCGCTCTGCCATCCCGGCCACCACCAGATCCGACACCATTCGCTCACGCCAGTTGGAAGAGTCATCACACGTTCCTTTCGAACAAAGAATCGAAGTTCTGAACAGAACGGTGCTACCCCTCAATCACATCATGACGCCACTACTTTTCCCCACTACAATACAACCGCCGCTGCAAAGCGGCTTCCTTGAACAATGCGGTTCAACCCGACGTATGCCGCGGTCGGATTTTCGGTTATCGTCGGGACTGTCCGCGCGGCACACGCGGGTTAACATGGGCATTATGCTGCAAAAGGGTTGGCGGGCATCAAAGTCGTACGCATCCGTGCCACGATGCTCGCGTACTCCTTCAGAAGAGATCTTCCCTTTATGGCCTGCGAGCGGTGCAACGACCTGTGTGTACGATTCGCCTTCGGCTTACTCATGAATTGCGATGTGCGATTGAGATAGCGAATCAGAGCATCGCCGATGGCACAATCGCCGAGTTGCCTGATTCAGATCCTCCTTCTCAGGTCACGTTTTCTGAACTTGCTGCCGGTGGAATGTGGGATGACGTCGTTGTGCACCGTTTTCGTTGTACCTCATGCGGTGAGTTGTTCTCCCTGCATGCTGAAACGTGGTACGGAAGTGGTGGATATTGGGAACCTGAAAACCGGGCTTCTATTCGTGAAAACCTCTGATGCCGAGAAATCCAGGGTACAGGACACAACGATTCATTGTTATGTCTGAAAGCATTCGAACCGCGTTCGAACTCAGGTCACCATCGCCGAACGAGGCGGTCAACTTGACCCGCAATCGCTGGCGGTTCCACGTGTTGGTGTGTTGATTGGAAGTCCGTGGTTAATCGCGGGCAAGTTACCTTGAACGTTATCTGGTAAAGCAATGCGACTCCTGACATCGGCGATTCTGACTGTCACCCTCGCAGGATGCGGGGATATTGATGACTTCGACCCGAACGGCATCACGTACACCGGTGAAGAAGCCAAACCGCATCTGTCACTTTGCGATCGAGATCAACTTCCAGCGTCAATGACTGACCTTTGGGTCTACGATGGCGGCACATTTAACGGAATGATCTATTACGTCTCCTTCAAGTGTGACACACTTGAAGATTGCTGGATGGCTATCCGCGCATTCGGGGCACCGGAGAAATCCAAATTCACAAAAGGCATCCAAACGAGATTCGCTGTCAATCAACATGGGCCAAGCTTCTACGTCAAGGACTTCCAACATCCGCAATGGGACATCTCCAACTTAAAGAATGGTGTCTTCCACGAATGGAATCGGGATGATCATGTCATGGATTTCTGGGCCATTGATCTCGATCGGCTACGAGTGTACTTTCATCATGAATCAGGTGGATTCCCAGATGATCCACCGTCGGTCCGACATGGCTTGTGACGCCAAAAAATGCCAGATAACCAGGCGGTGAACGGAAGCCGCCGATGACTCGGGTTTTGAAATCATCGTTTGCTGGCGGCGGCCCCGTTACCGCCTCCGTTCGCTGTTCACCAGAAAGGCCGACAGCGACAAAGGCCGACAGCGACGCGCCGCGATGATGTCGTCAACCTGCTATGGCAAACGTTTTCAAAGAACATCCACTCAAATTGGTGGCGGTATTCGCTTGTCCTGTAATCGCATTTCCTGGTGCGGTTTTGGTCACCGCTGGCGAACTCTTGAGTATCGCTTTTGTTGCTCAGGCGGCAGAGTCGCTGTTGTCGGTGAGTATGTTCTTGGCGCTTCCAGTCGGACTTTGCTGTCTGTTGATAAGCTGGCGAATGGCCCGCAGAGTTGTAGAGCCAAAACGCGACGTTGATGATCTGATCGAGTTCCTGTTGGGATTTGGTGGGTTCTTGATGGTTGTGCCTGGAGCGGTCCTTTCCCCGATCTGGCAATGGATTTCCGATCTAACCTGATATTTGAGTTTCTGTGAAGTTTCTCCTCCGTTATGATCGGCACTTGACCGGACATCCTGTGTTGCTCCCCTGCGTCAGTGCCGTACGTACAGGGGCGAGAAGCACAGCGAACAAGCGGTTCCAGCCGAGTTGGCGTCGGCGGTTTCTCACATGGCATGTCAATCGCGCCAACCGGCTGAACCTGGTCGTTAGGACGCATCGCGCACCGCCATGCGATACACACCAAATCACATTTCGTTTGGTAAGCGAGTTCTCCGCATTCTCCTGTCGCTCGGGCTTATCGGCTACGGCTTGCTTGGGCTTCTCACTGACGACCTCTATCTTCCCGTCAAGGTCGGCCCCGGTATTCATCTGGATGGCACGCCAGCATTGCTGATGTGCATCGCCTTTATCTGCGCAGCGGGAGTTCTTCTTTCAGCGGTCGTTGACCACTATGACAAGCGTGACAACGAAAGACACTACCGTCTTTTTGCACGGTTGGGCAGTCTTGCTGGCTGGACGTTTTTCGGTCTGTCACTGGCGTTGCATGTGTACCAGTCTCTCACCAAATGACTCGGCCTGACCATGCGTTGCAGCGAACAGCCTTTGCGCCGTCCGTTTGAGCGTCACGGGAGTTCGCGAGCACACCATGACTTCTTTGCCATAAATTCGGGCTAGCTATGCGGGCCTTTTGGAATCTGACCTCGGTGAAGTGCTGCTGC
>JALRDR010000854.1 GCA_023262145.1 Planctomycetaceae bacterium
GTTCGCAGATGGGTGTATCACACAGACGTTCGGCACCGTACTTGTCATACAGTCCGACGGTGGTGGCAAAGTTGCCGCCACGGGCTCCGATGCCTTCGCCCATGACCCAGATGTTCGGGTTGGCAGCCATTTCTGCATCCAGCGCCTCGTGGGTTGCTGCAGTAAATGTGATGATGCGATCCCCGGCCGGCGGTTCTGCGGTGGAGCCGGTGGCAGCGCCCGGTGATGCTGTTTCGCAGTACACATGCCGTGTGGCCGAATCAGCAGACGGCGGTGCGGCCGCTTCTGCGTTCGTGACAGCCTGCTGCACGAGTTCGCCGACTTCCGCAGCGATCTGCTGGAGTTCGGTTTCTGTGGCGAGGTCGGCTTCCAGCAGCCGGGTTCCGAAGCTGGCAATCGGGCAGCGTTGTTTCCACTGTTCCACATCATCGCGGGTACGGTAGGTGAAATCGCCCATGCCTTCGGCGTGGGCGCGGGTGCGGTAGGTGCGACATTCGATGAGCGTGGGACCTGCGCCATTCCGAGCGCGTTCAACGGCTTCCCCGGCGACAGCGGTCACCGCCGCGGCGTCGTTTCCATCGACTTCAAAACCGGGCATGCCGTAATTGGCGGCTCGGCGGCCCACCTGCGGAATGCCGCTGGAATAACTGAAGGGACCCTCGGTGGCGAACTGGTTGTTTTCGCAGACGAACAGCACGGGCAGTTTCCAGATGCTGGCCATATTCAGGCCTTCATGGAATGCGCCGTTATTCACCGCGCCGTCTCCGAAGAAAGCGACGGCAACGTCCCGTGTGCGGCGGATCTTAAAGCTGTAGCCGCCGCCGCAGGCCTGCAGGATACAGGGGCCGACGATGCCGCTGGTGCCCATCATGCCGATCTCGGGTGAGAACAGGTGCATGCTGCCGCCACGTCCCTGAGAGACACCGGTCGCGCGGCCGAACAGTTCGGCGATGAGTGCCTCCGGGTGCAGGCCCTTGGCCAGTGCATGTCCGTGCCCGCGGTGCGTACTGAAGACGACGTCGGCGTGGGTCAGATGTGCGCAGACACCGCTGGCGATTGCTTCTTCACCGACGTACGTGTGACAGGCCCCGGGAATCATGCCCCGCTGATGGCAGCGGGCGAGCATTTCTTCGGTCTGGCGGATGATCTGCATGGTGCGATACAGCTTGAGTGCCGCATCACGCTCCGGCAGTGCCGTGGTTGATTCAGGAGTCTGCTGACTCATTTCTGTTCCCCTCGAAACGTCTGAATTCTGCCGGCCTGATGACCGGGTGTGCCGCCTGCATTCATGGCCATGTTGCCGCCATCCATGGGAATGATGGCGCCGGTGATCCAGGAGGATGCATCAGACGCCAGCAGCACGGCCAGTCCGGCGATGTCAGCGGGTTCGCCCATGCGTCCGGCCGGGATCCCACTCAGGAAACGGCTTTCGAGCGTGGGATCGTCGGCCATGCGTGCCGCCAGGCTGGGATTGCGGACCTGCGCCGGAGTGACGCAGTTGACGCGAACGCCGCGGCAGCTCCATTCGGTACTAAGTTCCCGAGTCATCTGGATCACGGCACCCATCGCCATACTGTAAGCGATGTGCCCGCGACCGAGTGCGGTGGAACTGGCGAGGGAACCGATATTCATGATCGATCCACTGCCCTGAGCCAGCATGCGGCGACCGGCCTGCTGACACATGGCGAAACGACCAACGACCAGATTCTGCAGTACTCGGTGCAGATCGTCGATGGTCAGATCTTCCGGCTTCGCGAGGCAGCCATCGCCGGCGATGTTGCCCAGAAAATCCACGCGGCCGAATTCTGCATCGACGCGTGCGAACAGTTCAGCAATGGCATCCGGGCAGGACACATCGGTGTCTTCCACAAGAGTGCGACGGCCCAGCTGCTGCAGCTCATCGGCGGTGGCTTGCGCCCCGGTGCGGTTGCGATCCACCAGCACCACATCGGCACCGGATTGCCCGACCGCCAGTGCCGTGGCCCGGCCCAGGCCCTGAGCCGCGCCGGAGACGACGGCGACACGGCCGCTTAAGTCGAAAGAACGAAGAGTCATGGAAGCGGAGTTCCTGTGGGAAAGATTAACGGCATGATTTTGGCCTGCACGACCAGCCAGGCCATGCCGAAATAGAACAGACCGCAGCAGGCCAGTCCCAGCTGGCTGTACCAGCGCGGCCGCAGCGGTGCGGGCAGCAGTGTGCGATTGATCCAGAGCAGATGAAAGGCGGTGAAGCTGAGCGCAACATTGTTCAGATTGGCGATCACCGTCACCATGAGTTTCGGTGCGTCCCCGAACATCAGAAAGATGGTGGCCGCGATAAAGGACCAGACGACATAGACCGACAGCAGAATGTAATACAGGCGGTGTGCCTGTTCAGGTTTCATGCGATCGCGGATGCGGCTGTTGGAAGACCAGATGATATCGGTCCAGCGACGTGCAAAATCATCCACCAGGGATGTCTGGCTGGGCAAAAAGACCATCAGTCCCACCAGCAGCGTGAGTGTCCAGAGCAGTTCGCGGGTGGTTTCGGACAGCCCCGGAGCATGCCGCAGACCGTCTGCGGAAATCAGCGACTGCACGAACGGCTGGTCGCTGCCCATCAGGCTGGAATGCTGCGCAAATTCGATGGACAGCAGTGCCGGCAGTGCCATGCCCATGAAACAGCCGGGGGCCCAGATGAGCAGCTGATCAGTGAGAATGTATTTCCACCAGCCTTTCCAGCGACGCAGGTTCTCTTCGCTGAGTGGGAAGACCTTGCCGATGTGGCTGAGGGAAACATTGCGGCCGCCGACAGCGCTGGCGATGGCACCCACCCGGGAGCCCATGCCCCAGCCCTTGTCGCGAACGAAGTTACTGTAGGTTGAATTGCTCAGACCACCGCCGCCGGCATACCCCGCGAAGGCTCCCAGAACGCCAATGCTGGCCAGTGAAATGACCGGCCAGGTTCCGGTGTCCGAATACCATTCAAAGGCATTGACAACTTTTTCCCCGCCCTGCCCATCGTCGACCGGTACGTTACCGAACTGCAGAAAGCCGGAGAAGACGGCCGTCCAGCCGGAGGAACTGACCAGAAACAGCCCGACTGCCAGACAGAAACTGAGCACAACAATGACCTTGGCGGTCATGATCCATTGCAGCGTGTTATAGACCTTGCCGCCGACAAGCACCGGAAGGACGACC
>JALRDR010000889.1 GCA_023262145.1 Planctomycetaceae bacterium
ATGGATGAGCCGGTCCCTGTTCAGGATTTCGACAGCGAGTCGGCAGTTGACGCGAGCGAGGTCAGCGAGGAGGACAGCGAAGAGGAGGAGGCTGAATCCGATCGGGACAGCGAAGAGTATTCCGAGGAGGATGAAGACGAGTACGATCCCGGGTACGACGAGGATGAGGACGAGGACGAAGACGAGGAGTCTGATCAGGCGGAAGAAGACGACAGCGATGCTGAATACGACTCGTATGATGAGGAAGATGAGGACGAGGAGTACGAAGAATGACACGCTGGAACAAATCAGCAACTGTTATCTTCCGCATTGACTCTACGGCATCGGAGGCTGGCGAATGAGGCTGACGGAAATTGACATTGATCGATTTCGCATCTGGCGGGATCTGCTGCTCAAGCTCAATCCGCAGGGACTGAACGTGATCTACGGCCCGAATGAGGCGGGCAAGACCACACTGATGCGATTCATCAGAGCGACGCTCTATGGCTACCAGCCTCTTTCGGAAGAGCCTGGCTGGGGTGATGAGGAAACCCGGTCTCCCTGGCGTGGTGCGCTGCGTTGCGAACATGCAGGTCGCACATGGAGGGTTCATCGACGAGCGGAAATGGATGGTCGCGGGCAAATCCGCATTTCCGGACAGCCGGACGGACTTGATCCTGACGCAGCGCTGCAGACACTGCTCGCAGAAACATCGGAAGAAATCTTTCGCGATGTCTTTGCGCTCGGTGTGCGGGAACTGAATCAGCTGGCGACACTTGGTACAGGGCAGGTTGCACAGTACATCTACGGACTTTCACTTGGTCCGCAGGGGCGTCAGATCCTCTCGGCCCTTGATGATCTCGGCCGAAAGCGACACCTGATCATTAACGAACAGGGTGACGCTGGCACACTGCCGGCGTTGTACGAGCAGTATGCTGCGCTTTCCGGCAGCAGTAGCGCGCGCAACAACGATCGCGAAACCCACGCTGCACTCACTCGTGAACGCTGTTCGCTGCAGAGTGAAATTGATCAGCTGCAGCAGCGTGAACAGAAACTGGACGGCGACCTGCATGCCACGCAGCACATCCTTGCCTGTCACAAGCCGTGGAAGAAATCCGGAGAGCTGCGGAAGGAAATCAGCGGTCTGCCTCTCGTGACAACAGATCCTGCGGAAGCAATCGCTCAGCTGACATCCGCAGAACAGGATCTGCAGAAAGCCGGGAGCAGCAGAGACAGGCATCAGGAGCAGTCTGAGGAATTCCGGCAGCAGGCTCAGCGACTTCAGATTGACGCAAAGTTCCAGAAGGAACGGTATGCGGTTCAGGGGCTGGTTGATCAGTCGGAATGGCTGCGCCAGCTGGAGCAGCAGATTCATGATGCAGAATCCCGCGCCGGCGAAATGCGACGTGAACTGAACCACCAGCTGCGTGCGCTCGGTGACGGCTGGACTCTGGAACGACTGGCCGCCGTCGACGTCTCACCAGAGGCACACAGCCGCCTGCTGGACATGGCTCGACGGTACCAGGATGCACTGCAGGTACGCTCTCGCCTGCGCCGACGAGTCCGCAGCCTGACTCGACGCAGCACCGAATCGCTCATGCAGCTCAATGAACTGCTCGATGCACTTGAGATACCGATTGAGGAGGCGATTGAACGAGAGCAGAGTCGTTTGCGGGAGCTGGAAAACCTTGGTCGACTGCGTCTGCAGGAAGAGCAGCTGGCGTTGAAGATTCAGACCGTGCGGCGAATTCTTGAACGCGTGGACGTTCATGATTCCGTTCCGCCGTGGGTTGATCGACTGATGACGGCTACCGGCTGGATCGGAGCGGCGTTGAGTCTGTTTGGCATTGCTGTCTTTTCTCTGGGCGGCGATGCACGCAGGTCTCTGGGGGGTGCACTTTCTGCGGCCTCGTTTGCAGCTGCGGGCATTCTCTGGTGGTGCCTTCGCAACGGCCTTCGCAATCACTTTGACGCAACCACTGGCATTCGACTTGAAGATATCGCGGCAGAAGCCCGACAGGCGGATCGCCAGTTACGCACGATTCAGGAACGGATTGAGCGAATGTCCGTAGCGGAGCAGCGAGCACACGCATCCGGTACGGGATCGCGGGAGTGGAAGTCATCGACGGCAGAAATGGTGGATCGTATTGGCGACTGTTCCCAGCGAATTGCCGAACTGGAAGTACTGCAAAGGCGGCAGCTGCGAGTAGCTTCCGAACGCATGCGCCTGAAATTGCTCCGCAACCGCTTCCGCACTGCTCAGCAGACGCTCACAGCCGTTCGTCGCGAATGGTGTCAGCTGCTGCAGAAAATCGGCATCCAGGAAACGCTCCGAATTGAGCAGGCATTTCAATGGTGGCGTCAGATCCAGGATGTCCGCGAACTTGCCACGCAATGTCGTAATCTGGCTCCGGAAGCGGAAGGGCTGCAGCGGATCAGCGATGCCATGCGTCAGCGGATTGAGCAGGTTGGTCGACGTCTGAACAACGCCGACCAGCTTGATTTCTCCCGGCCGCTGGAAGTGCTGTCAAAATGGCAAAATCAGCTGCAGACACATGACCGAGACCACGCAGAGCGGGAGCGACTGCAGGCGGAAGCCGAAAAACGCAGTCGGGAAAGTCTGCACCAGCAGCATCTGGCCGAAGCTGCAGAACTTCGCCGTGAAGCCATTCTGACACGGGCTGGTGCCTCGGACCGCGAAGGTCTGGTCAGACTGCAGCAGGCACTGGTACGTCGAAAACAGCTGGAAGAACAGCTGCAGGCGGTCAACGAGGAACTGCTGGAGCTTTCGCTGTCAGAACCATCGCTGGCCATTACTGAGGAAGACCTGAATCGTTTTGATCCCCAGCAGGGACGACAGACGGTTCAGCTGCACACCAGTGAACTCACTGATGTTCGTCGTCGACTGCAGACCTGCCACCAGCAGCTTGGCCGCGTGCGGCAGGAACTGGAATTACTGGAATCCAGCCGCGAATCTCAGGACGTATTCT
>JALRDR010001008.1 GCA_023262145.1 Planctomycetaceae bacterium
AACGCATCGTTCCACTGAAACCAAAATCCAGCTCCTGATCATCAAGCAGCTGCAGCACGATGACTTCGTGGCCGCGCTGTCGCAGCAACTGCAGTCCCTTGAACAGATCTTCCCGTGGACAAAGCAGGTCCGAAAGCAGAATCACAATGCTGCGTCGATTGAGCGTTTCAGCGGTACGTCTGAGCACACTCAGAATTTCAGTCTGCCCGGTGGTCAGTTCCGTCTGGAGTGCCGACATGATGGTCTGCAGCTGATTCCGGCGACTGCTGGCAGGGACCTGTGTGCGAATATTCGTATCAAATACGCTCAGCCCGGCAGAGTCGTGCTGACGCAAGGCCAGCATGCACAGGGCAGCGGCAACTGTCTGAGCATACTCGAACTTTGTCAGACCTCCGGAACCGAACTGCATCGATTCGCTGCCATCAACCACCAGCATGATACGGACATTCGTGTCCTCCTCATACTGCTTCAGATAGTAGCGATCAGAGCGAGACCAGAGTTTCCAGTCGATCCGCCGCAGGTCATCGCCGGCAACGTACTCACGATGCTGCGCAAACTCCAGCGATTGTCCGAACCACGGGCTGCGATGCATCCCGGAGACGAATCCTTCAACCACCTGCCCGGCTCTGAGTTCCAGCCTGGAAATCCGAGCCAGTTCTTCAGGCCGCAAAGATTTTTCCAAGTGCCGGGTCACGAGTCAGCTCGCTCTCGTCAGTGGTAGTTTCCTGAATCAGGCGTTCGATCAGATGGTCTGACGTCACCCCCTCACTTTCAGCGGTAAAGTTGGGAACGATTCGATGTCGCAGAACAGGTGCCGCAAGCTTCTGAATGTCTTCCAGCGAGACATTCGTGCGCCCATTCAGCAAGGCTCGCGTCTTGCCGCCAACCAGCAGGTTCTGCACTGCTCGAGGACCAGCGCCCCAGCCCAGCATCTCGTTGACCCACTCCGGGACTCCCGGTTCACCAACACGTGTCTGGCGCACCAGAGCCAGGCAGTAGTTGATGACGTGGTCACTGACCTGCACCCGCCGTACTGTCTCCTGAATCTTCATCACGTCCTCTCCGGAGAGCACAGTTGCCACATCAGCAGAGGCGTTGGAGGTCGTCTGGCGAGCAATTGCTCGCTCTTCCTCAAATGTCGGATAGCGAACGAAGACCTTGAACATAAACCGATCCTGCTGAGCTTCCGGGAGCGTATACGTTCCCTCCTGCTCAATCGGATTCTGAGTCGCCAGTACGAAGAATGGTGAACTGAGCGGATGAATTGTCTGTCCGACGGTCACCTGTCGTTCCTGCATGGCTTCGAGCAGAGCGGCCTGTGTCTTCGGTGGCGTGCGGTTGATTTCATCGGCCAGTACCACGTTGTGGAACAATGGACCGGGAATGAATCGAAACTCCCGCTCCCCTGTGGATCGGTTTTCCTGCAGGATGTCGGTTCCCGTAATATCTGCAGGCATCAGGTCGGGAGTGAACTGAATCCGCGAAAAGCTCATGGAGAGGCTGCGTGCCACCGTACTGATCATCAGCGTCTTGGCCAGCCCCGGCACGCCCTCCAGCAGGACATGCCCGCGACTGAACAGGGCGATCAGTATCTGCTCGATCACGTCATCCTGGCCAACGATGACTTTGCGAATCTGATTCTGCAGAGAGCCCCAGGCATTATTCAGCATATCAACGGCATCCGTTGACAGCTCGTTCTCACTGGTTTCAGACATTGATTGTTCCGAGATATGGCGAGACAGAACGCAGCCGATCTGTTCGCAGCTGTTGACTTGTCGAACGTATTTCTGATTTCGGATCACAGCGGAATTCAATCCCGCACACACCCCGCGCAGGGCCGGCGGAGGCGCACATTGTCTGCAGGACAGACTCGCTGTACCGCCAATGGTAACAGACGGAAACTTCCAGGAGAATTCTGAAAGCATGGGGAACTGCCCCGGTTCGCTTCCCGATTTCCTTCGCGGTCCCGTTCCAATCCCACCAAAAACTGCCAGAATACTCAACGAACGACAGTCCCGTAATTCTCCCACCATGTTCACTGCTGGATTCTGCCCGTGATGAAATCTCTGCATGCACTGCTTGTACTGGCAACAGCTCTCAGCTCTGTCACTCTCCCGGCTGCCGACGGACCTCAGGACAATATTCCGGACAAGGTTCGCCGGATCCCCGCAGCCGGAATCGAGTTACCGGAAGAAACTGAGCAGATGCTGCGTTCAGGTCTGCAGCAACTTCAGTTGCAGATTGCAGCTGTAAAGGCTGACAAAAAAGCGAATCAGTCGCTGCTTCCGGATGTACTGATCTTTGAGCGAGCTGTCCGCTGTGCACTGGACTACAACGAGTTCTTTGCAGAGAACGAACTTCCAAAAGCTCAGGCACTTCTTGCTGAAGGACAGCGCCGCTGCGAACAACTGCTCTCCGGGAACGCCGACTGGACGTCGCAGACCGGACTGGTGGTCCGCGGCTACATCAGCCGCATTGACCAGACAGTGCAGCCATATGGTCTGGTCATTCCGGACAACTACAGTACGGACCACAGCGTGCCAACCCGTTGTGACCTGTGGTTTCACGGACGTGGTGAAAATCTGAGCGAAGTCAATTTCCTCTGGGATCGCATGCAGAATCAGGGTCGGTTTGCGCCGGACAACACCATCGTGCTGCACCCTTATGGCCGCTACTCAAATGCCTTCAAGTTCGCCGGTGAAGTTGATGTTCTGGAAGCACTTGATGATGCACGCCTGCATTATCGGATTGATGATGAACGCACCAGCGTGCGTGGCTTTTCCATGGGCGGTGCCGCCTGCTGGCAGATTGCCACGCACTATGCTGATCGCTGGTTTGCCGCGAACCCCGGCGCAGGCTTCTCTGAAACACCGCGTTTCCTGAAAGTATTCCAACAGGAAGAACTGGATCCGCAGCCGTGGGAGAAAACACTCTGGAACCTGTATGACTGCGATAAGTGGTCTGCCAATCTGCTGCACTGCCCCACGGTCGCCTACAGTGGAGAAAACGATCGCCAGAAACAGGCTGCCGATGTCATGGAAGAAGCGCTGGCAGAGCATGGCATCAGACTGCGGCATCTGATCGGCCCCGGGATGGGACACACTTATGACCCCGCCTCTGCTCAGCTGGTGGACCAGATCCTTGCCAATCTGGCAATCGCCGGCCGACCGCAGTCTGTCCCGCTGATTCATCTCACCACATACAGTCTGCGCTACAATCGCATGCGTGCTGTCACCATTGACGGAATGCAGGAACACTGGAAGCCTGCGGAAATGCGAGTGATCTGCGAACTCCAGCAAAGCGATCGAGGTCCTGTGCTGCCGGTACTCGTCCGCAACATCTCAGCCTTTACCCTGAACTTCAGGGCAGGCGAACTTCCACTGCCGGCACGCACACTGGCAAATCTGATCAGCACGCAGCCGCGTTCCATTCAGGTCGCGATCGAATCTCCGGATTCTGATCGCAGTCCTCAGTTTCTGCCCCTGCTGGGGCCATTTTCTGACGGTGGCTTTCAGCTGCAGGCACACCGTGATGACAACGGCAACTGGGTCTCCGGTGCACAGTCCGCTCCGCTGCGGAAAAAGCACGGCCTGCAGGGGCCTGTCGACGATGCATTCATGGACTCATTTGTGTTTGTCCGGCCCACCGGCACTGCAGCGAATGCCGCGGTCGGGAAATGGGCGGCAGACGAACTGGAGCGAGCGGTGGAACACTGGCGGCGACATTTCCGTGGTGATGCTCGAGTCGTCAGCGATCAGGACGTGACCGCTGAGATGATTCAGAACTCAAACCTTGTTCTCTGGGGTGACCCTGCATCAAATTCTGTCCTGGCACAGGTCAGCGATCGTCTGCCTGTCAAATGGGATCAGCAGACGCTTCGGATGGGTGATCGTTCATGGAATGCAGCCAACCACGCTCCCGTTATGATCTTTCCCAATCCGCTGAATCCGGAACGTTACCTCGTAATCAACAGCAGTTTCACCTTTCGTGAGTATGCTTATCTGAACAATGCTCGTCAGGTACCAATGCTTCCGGACTGGGCCATCATTGATCTTCGTACCCCGCCAGGAACCGTCTGGCCGGGCAAGGTTGTCGCGGCCGATTTTTTTGACGAAGAATGGCAACTGCGACCGGTGAGCAACCCCTGACCCAATCTCAGTCTGCACGCAGTCTGCAGAATTCAAGGCGAATTCCATGGAGGCCATGATGCTGAATCGATTACTTTCACTTGCGTTTGTTGCACTGTCCCTCGGTTATTGTCAGGCAGATGAACCAGCTGAACTGCCACTGCTGAAACGCTTCCTGGAAGAATGCATTGCCATTACGCCAGGTGACGGCTTTCCAGCCCGCGGGATTCAGCTGGGAACCGCCAGCCCCAGGGACGAACTTCCGCAGATCACCATTGAAATGCAGCGGAAATTTCGTATCTCAAAATATGAGGTGACGCAGGAACTTTATCAGCTGATCATGGGAGAGAACCCCAGTCGCTGGAAGGGCCCACGGAACTCGGTTGAGATGATGACTCTGGCAGAAGCTCAGGAATTCTGCAGACGGCTCACGGCAAAACTGCATGAAAACAAGCTCCTTGAGGCTGCACAGCAGGTACGTCTGCCGAGTGAAGTGGAATGGGAGTACTGCTGCCGTGCCGGAACCACCACGCGCTACAGCTTCGGTGACAAGGCAACCTCCGACGATGACAAAGGCAAGCTGGCCTCCGTGCTTGATGCGTTTGCATGGCACACGGGGAATGCCGCAGGAAATGACCCACCAGTCGGTGCGCTCAAGCCAAACCCATGGGGACTTTACGACATGCATGGATATCTGTCCGAATTCGTGACTGCAGATCCGCTGCTGCAGCAGATCACCGGGAACACCAGCGATAAGGATCAAGTAATCATCCGCAGTGGCTCCTGGAAAGATCACTACAGTCGACTCACCAGCAGTGCTCGTTCACTGATCCCGGCAGACACCAGGGACGACGCGATCGGTTTTCGCTGTGTGATCGCTGCTGCCGAATAATCCAGCACGCCCGCGGAAACAGCTCCAGGAATTGTATCCCCTGCAACGGGCAGATAGCGGAATTCGCTGATGACAGAAACGCCCCACTTACCTGCCGGACATCCGGATGAAGACCGTCTGAGAGAACTGCTGCACCCTTGTGACTGGCCTGCCCCACAACCAGGCGGCACCTGGCAACTGCTGGTGATTGGCGGAGGAACGGCCGGACTGGTTGCAGCCGCAGGAGCAGCGGGTGTGGGTGCCCGGGTGGCGATGATTGAGCAGAACCTGCTGGGGGGCGATTGCCTCAATTCCGGCTGTGTCCCGTCGAAGGCCCTGATCAGTGCAGCCCGGCAGGCAGCTGCTGTCCGCCATGCTGCGGAATTCGGAATTACCGGAACCGCAGCGGCCAGAGTGGATTTCCCGGCTGTCATGCAGCGCATGCGCTCACTGCGTGAACAAATCGCACCACACGACTCTGCTGAGCGGTTCCGAAAACTTGGTGTTGATGTCTTCTTTGGATCTGCGAAGTTCACCGGCCCGAAGTCCATCGAGCTCAATGGAACCCCGCTGCACTTCCACCGCGCCATTATCGCAACCGGCGGACAACCGCTGATCCCACCCATCCCCGGACTTGCCGGTTCCGCCTGCCTGACCACAGACACTCTGTTTCAGCTGCAACAGCTTCCGGAACATCTGGTTGTGCTGGGCGGTGGTCCCATCGGGACTGAAATGGCTCAGACTTTTGCTCGTCTGGGTTCACGAGTGACACTCATCGAATCAGCCGCACAGATCCTGAATCGTGAAGACAAGGATGCTGCCTGGCTGTTGCAGAAGCAGCTTTCGGAACATGATCAGGTTGAAGTTCTGCTGAACTGTCGCCTGCAGCAGGTTTCCAGAGCAGACGGTGCGACACAACTGGTCATCAGACAGAACGACAGTTCCCGCCAGATCAGCTGTGACCAGCTGCTGGTGGCTGTTGGGCGAGAAGCGCGTGTCGATGAGCTGAACCCCGGTGCAGCCGGCGTTGATCTCACACCTGATGGTCTGATCCGCGTCAACGATTTCCTGCAGACCAGTAATCCCGCTGTCTATGCCTCCGGTGATGTCTGCACCAGGCTGCGGTTCACACATCTGGCAGATCGCATGTCCCGGATTGCCATCCGCAACGCTCTGTTTGCAGGTCGAGCGCGTTTCAGCGCGCTGCAGATTCCTCGCTGTACTTACACCTCCCCGGAAATTGCACAGGTTGGCATGGATGCGGTCGCCGCGGAACGAAAGGGCATTCAGCTGGATACATTTACGGAGCAGTTTGCCAGCAATGACCGCGCTGTTCTTGCCGGCTGCCCCGCCGGATTCGTCCGCATTCATGTTCGCCGCGGGACGGATCGTATCGTGGGGGCAGTGATCGTCGGCGAACACGCTGGTGAACTGATCTCGGAAGTCTCCATGGCGATGGCCGGTCGTATCGGACTGAGGCGACTTGCTGACGTTATTCATCCCTACCCGACACAGGCAGACGCAATTCGCCGCATCGGCGATCAGTACATGCGCACCAGACTCACACCTTTCGCTTCGCGGACACTGAAACGCTGGCTCAACTGGAGATTTCCGCCCGATCAGTCGCGCTGACCGTCCTGCTTCAGATTCTCAAACAGATACAGCCCTGACTTTCCCGGGCAAACCAGATCCAGATCACCATCAGCGTCAATATCCACGGCAGCCATCTGTAAGCCCGTTCCGGCAGTTCCCCGTGGAAAGTCCTGCAGAGCCCAGCGGTCTGCAGCTTTCTCCGGTGCATTCACGGCAGGATCCCCGCGGAAGATTGTTTCTCGCACCCATGTATCCTGCTGCAAATCGTAATGGAAACTGTAGATCACCGGCGCATCCGTGGCCCCGGCTTCCGTCTCGTGCGCATACACTCTTTTCCCCGTGATCAGCTCTGCACCATCGCCTCCGCTCAGACGTGCCAGCAACAGGGTATGTACCTGAGAAAACGTGTCGTCAATCACCATTCGAGTCCATTGGCGACTGCCCTGTTCATCCTTGCCCTGTCGCAGCCAGTACAGACCGAAGCCATGACCGGACCCCCAGATCACATCCGTCAGTCCATCATTATTCACGTCATGGCCCAGAATCTGAATCCCGGCTGAATTGAGACTGAACTCTGCATGAAAGACCCATGGCTGATCTGCAGCCAGCGGTTGCTCGTACCAGCCCTTCGGCGTCAGGATATCGACGCGACCGTCACCATTCAGATCACCACTTCCGACACCGTGCCCCGCCCCCTCCTCGCCGCATTCATGCTTCTTCCAGCGCACCGGCTGCTGACTTTCCAGGGAATACCAGACAACCGTACGGGGGGTATTAGGGAGAAACTCCGGCATGCGGTCACCAGTCAGATCCACCAGCACTCCCGTTTCCATATTGCCGGGCAGATCGATTTCGTGCTCGATCCATGCACCCGTCGCATCGCCTCCGGGATTCTCCACCCAGCTGACTCGTCTGCCGAAGTAATTGCAGGTCACCACATCTGTGAACCCATCTCCATTCACATCCAGCGGACAGTCTGCAAAGTCCTCATGGTAGTGGGGATTCTGAGTACTTGCCGGAACGTTCCGCACCTGGTGACGTGTCCAGTGCGGAGCCTCATACCAGGAATCACCGCTGAAAATGTCCGGTTGCCCATCGTTATTGAAGTCTGCCACGCCACAGCCCTCATACGGCGACAGTGGATTGATGTCATGCTTCTTCCACTGCCGGATCGATTCGTCCGCCTGCAGCATGGCAGTGCCCGACGAAAACAGGGCCAGAAAACATGCCGCAACGACGCTCGATTTTGCCGATACCATCAGCATCACAGAACTCCTCAGATTCAATCCGACGTGACGTTCCCCTGAACAGCAGATGCAGCGATTGTCTGTTACCGCTTTCGTACTGGCAATCCTTCAGGCCGTTTGCAGTTGCGAAGTCCACCGGGCTGAGGACATAATCTGAGCAGCCTCAGATCCACTCCGATGTGTCGTGTTGCCAGCCATTACCGCCTGCCCACCCGGAACAGAAACCATGATCAGTCCTCGCTTCCTGACAGGCCGACGTCGACTGCTGCAGATTGGTGCTGCCGGTGTAACCGGGTCCGTCCTGCCTGCCGCAGCGAAAGCTATCGCAAATCCTGCCATACCGCAGGCACGCTCGGTACTGATCGTCATGCTCAGCGGCGGCCCCAGCCAGCTGGATATGCTGGACCCCAAACCGGAAGCTCCTGCAGAAATTCGCGGCGAATTTCAGTCCGTCTCCACAACCGTACCGGCAGTCGCTGTCAGTGAACATCTGCCACGACTGGCCGCCGGGCTGGATCAGTGGACCATCCTGCGCTCGATGGCTCATCGCGAACACAATCACCTGCTGGCGACGCATATCGCACTGACCGG
>JALRDR010001029.1 GCA_023262145.1 Planctomycetaceae bacterium
AGGGTTCCAGCATCTGCCGTCTTTTCGCTCGTCAATTCGTCAGCCAGCAGGGCTTCCATGACGTTGTCGACAAGCAACAGATTCGTATCACCGGATTCCAGAGAAGCACCGGCAGTCAGCAGTTGTGGATCAATCTGAACCACAACGCCTGCGGGATGAGCAGAGATACTGACAACTCCATCTTCGAATCCGCCGGTCCATGCGACGTCAATCGACTGCTGTTCAGCAAGGGCAGGCAGCGTGAAGTCAGCGGCGGGTGCAGTCGGCTGATCGGCCGACACCACTCGGAAGTTCAGAGGCTGGCTCCATGGTAAACCATTTCCGGCCTGATCGAGTCCGCGAACCCACCAGCGATAAGTTCGTCCCGGAGCGAGGTCGACACTCGCGGTGTAATTGCGAAGAGCAATATCGCGCACATTCAGAACCACCGGTTGCGATGCCTGGGACATGTCCTTGACCAGAATCTCAAATGACGTTGCATTTGATCCTCCTGTCCAGAGGAATGTTGGACGAGATGTTGCAAAACCTCCGGGAGAGACGAGTGTCGGGGCATTGCCAACACCAGTGGAAATAGTGAAGTCAGCCGAGCCACTCCATTGGGAAACATTTCCGTCAGCATCGAACGCTCGCACCCACGCTCGGAAGGTACCGTTTTCGAATGGCAGGACCGTCTGGTAGAAGCGATCAGCGACATTGATTTTCCTGAGTACCTGCTTTTCGCCGGTGGTCAGGTTGTCAACCCACAGATCGTAGCTGACGTACTCGTTGACACCGCTCCAGGAGAATCGTGGAAGATTCGTGGAGATGCCACCGCGAGGAGTAATGATCGCCGGTACCGGGACGTGGAAATCAGTTGCTGTGCTCCAGGCTGTCTTATATCCATCCGGTCCGATTGCTCGTACCCACCAGCGATAGTCGGAAGTGTTAAGTTCAGTCGGCTGCGTCCAGGAGATTTCGTCGGCACCCTGAACGTGCGGAACAAACTGGTAGATGACTTTCGACTGTCCTGTGGTGACATTGTTAACCCACAGTTCGTATTCCACAGCGCCATCAACAGCCTGCCAGAGGAACTCCGGAGTGCGATCGGTGGTGATTCCCTGCGGGGTCATCGTCACTGGACCAACTCGGTAGTCCATCTGGAAGATAAGACGCTGACTCCACAGCCCCGGTTCACCATCTGCAGCCAGCGGACGTACCCACGCATGGAAGGTCCCGTTGGGGAGCGGTGTGACCGGAGTGAAGGAGTTGGAGACGATAGCCGGCTCGTAGATGATTTTCTGGCGGGCACCAACATGATTCACCCACAGTTCGTATCGCGTGGCCCCCATGTTCGTCCACCTGAATGTGGGCGTGGTGTCCATGGTTACTGCCAGTGGTGCCTGGAAGACGGGGCGATCAATGTCGAACGTCCCCATCTGGCTCCATTCGCCGGCATTTCCATCAAGGTCAAAGGCACGTACCCACCACTGGAAGGAACCGAGGCCAAGTGAAGTGGTCGCTTCGTAGCTGTTTGTATCGATGAACGCATCATCGATCAGTCGTCGGCTGTAGCGGGGAGCCGCCTTGTCCACCCACAACTGATATCGTGAGGTGTCAGGAATGTTCGACCACGAAAACACCGGCGTGACATCGAAGATCGATCCGACCGGCGTCAAAGTCTGCATTGTTGTAATGCTGAATGCATGCTCGAGGCTTTGCACGCTTCCCATCGCGTTTGTGGCGGTGATCACCACACGGTAATTGCCCGGAGAGAGCTTATTCGTCGGTGTGAAGGATGTCGTGGAGATGTTGCTGGCAAGCACAACATTCGGTTGTCCAGCCTTGAGCAGCGTCACCGTATACAGAGCCGGACTTCCGGTCCAGCGGATTTCCGGAGTCAGATCCGTTGTGATCGCGAAGGGACGCTGAACCACTGGAATTGTGGGTTTGCCTACGCTGACAATCTGCTCCGAGAAGCTGGTCGCACCGAGATTATCGGTGACGACCAGACGCACTGTGTAGTTGACATTTGCAGCATTGTACGACCACGTGGCAGTTCTGACGCCGCCGGTTGTGACGATGTCCGGTGTGTCGCCCGGTGAATAGTCGAAATACCACTCAAGTTTATCAATATAGCGCCCTGAGCTGGGATTTGGATGTGTCGACAGCGACGCATCAAAGGTGATCAGTTCGCCGCTTGCAGCTGGGTTTGGTGTTGCAGTGAAGATGGCGACCGGATCGTTTGTCAGGAATTCCGTTGCTCCGATATCGATCGTAAACACTCCGTCTCGATCACCATCGATCAGCCGTGGATTTCCAATATTATCCAGCTGGTCCAGCAGTGGCAGATCCGGATAGGAAGTATTGTCGCCGGCGTCGATTACCGCACTCCCCGCGACAAGTTCATTGATGCCAAGCCCGTTGCCGAGAGAGTAAGTCAGTACTGCGGAGGCGTCTGGCAAAGGTGCCAGGTCTCGTCCGAAGGTATCCGTTGTCAGCAATCCGGCAGTGGCACCGATCGTGAACTGGTCATCAAGCACCTGAATTCGATTATGACCGAGGCTGAGGATGCGACCAGAGAAATCACGCGAAGCTGAGTCGCCGGTACCTGGAACTATTGCATCGGTTACGTTGCGTTCCAGAAGTGAATTGCCGATTGCGATGGAATCGACTGTCTCGCTGTTCAGTCCGCCACCACGAGATCCTGATTCATTGTCCGCGATCGTGGCATTCCAGAGTGTTGCCGTTCCGGACGCCTCACCGTAGATCGCTCCACCGCGGGAAACGGCGTAGTTGGAGGACAGA
>JALRDR010001044.1 GCA_023262145.1 Planctomycetaceae bacterium
AACTGGGTGAGGCGATCAATGCGACATTTGGTTCGTTCGATCAGTTCAAGGAACTCTTTGGCAAGGCTGCTGCAACACGTTTTGGCAGTGGCTGGGCGTGGCTCAGCGTGAATTCAGAAGGCGGACTTGTTGTTGAAAGCACGGCCAATCAGGACACCCCGCTCTCTGACGGCCGCACTCCAATTCTGGGCCTTGATGTCTGGGAACATGCCTACTATCTGAATTACCAGAACCGTCGTCCGGACTATGTTTCAGCGTTCTGGAATGTGGTGAACTGGACAGCTGTCGCCGAGCGGTATGCTGCAGCGCGGGGCTGAACGACCTGCAGTTCCAGAGAATGCGATCCTGCGGAGGCCGTTGAACAGAAATGTTCAACGGCTTCTTTGTTGCGCTGCGCGAGCGTTAACACAGCCATAACCCATTCAACCCGCCCGCAGATCCTGTTTACGACAGAAAACGCCTTGTGGGGGATTTCAGAGATCACACCTGGGGTGGCGATCAGCATATTGTTTAGAAAGAGAATCAACTGCTGTCCCGGCGATCGTCGTCAACGGCTCTGCCGCTGTCACACAGGAACAGAGTTTCAGAAAATTCAACGTGCTGCAACTGGTTATCGGCTGTTGAATCAAATCTGCATTACACCGACAGAATTCACACAATCAGGCAGCAGAAAGGCTGACAGAATGCCCCGAGTCTGGACCTTTCCGCGGGTTAATCGCGGCGCGAAGATTTATCGAGTGGAATGGAAGGGAAATCGCCCCCGGGTTGCCGAGTTCGAGGTGCAGACGGCAGCAACGTCAACGGTGGTTGTTCACGACGCAGATGGTCGGGAGCAGATTCTGGTCGGCAAGATCACTCTGAGGCAGTTTGGGGCCACTGCAGAGCAGGCTGTGCAGCGAGAGTTTGAGCGCCTGGCGACAACGGTGGCGCGGCACGGAGTAAACGCACGCAATGCGGTTGAACAATCCCGACAACTGGCGGCACTGCTTCCGGACCTTACTCCGTGATCCGGGGGCCTCGGCCGGATCATCGCACATCGGCTCAGGACTGCAGCAAGGCTGAACCGATGGCGGTCAGTCCCACAGCCGCTGCTGAGCCCAGCCAGAACCAGCGAACAATCTGCGGCTCAGGAATCTTCTGGAAGACAAAGTGGTTGTGCAACGGGCTGCACAGCAGCAGCCGCCTGCCGGTTCGGCGGAACCAGAGTACCTGCGCGATCACGCTCATTGTTTCCAGGACCAGTATCAGCCCGCAGGCGGGCAACAGCAGTTCCTGAGCAGCGGCAAGTGCTGCCGTCGCCAGTGCTGCTCCTGTGGCCAGAGCGCCGGTATCGCCCATAAAGATCCGCGCCGGATGTCTGTTGAAGAGCAGAAAACTGGCTGTTGCCACGGCCAGCACTGCGGCAGCCATGCCGGGCGCAGTGAACCCGTTGGTCCAGATAATGATGGTTGCCATGCCACTGCTGATGAGGGCAACGGTCCCGGCCGCCAGGCCATCCAGGCCGTCGGTGAGATTCACGGAATTGCAGGTTGCGATCAGAATTGCTGCGCACCAGATGGCATCAAGGCTGATGGAAAGCTGTGCTGCGTGTTGTACAGCGGCATCCGGGGGCAGGTTGTACAGGCGATTGCGGGCGAGCAGGAAGCCTGCTGGAACAGCGACAAGAAGCTGCAGCAGGAGTTTTTTGCTGGCGGAAAGGCCGCGTCTTCGGGTGCGCGATTTGATCAGATCGTCGGCAGCACCGATTACGGCAAACAGCAGCGGAATGCTCAGCAGCAACGGCAACAGTGATCCTGTGAAGGCCGGCGGCAGGACGAGTAAACCGGCGGAGTATCCTGAGAGAATCAGCAGACCGCCCATTGTGGGAGTTCCAGCCTTGCTGCTGTGCATCTGGTTGAGTTCCGGGGAGGCACTGTCGATGCGTTCAGTAAGCCGCAGTCGGAGCGTTCTGATGAGCCAGGGGCCGGGTATGAGCACGGCCGCGGCTGTGACGGCACAGGCGAGAAATGCGGAATCCGTGGTCACCAGCGTTGTTCCCTGAGCATTGAGAGCCGCGTTTGCAGCGTGCGCGACGAGGGCAGGGTCAATCAGGTATCCCGGTGCAGTTCAGGTCGCAGCCAGACCCAGCTTTTTCCCAACCGACCTCCGTAATTTCCGGCGGTAATCCTGACAACACCGGGGACATCCTGAGCTGCCTGAATGGAAGCCTGAGTTGCCTCGCTGACAGTCTGCAGATCGCGACCGTTGATGATGATTTCCATCACGGAGGTCACACCATCCGGAATCTCAGACTGTACGTTGGGAGCATCTTTCAGTGTGGGGCAGAAGGGATGATTGGTGCTGGCAAACAGGAATGAGTAGTTACTGCCGGCTTTGGAACCGCTGGAGGCAACCCCGCCTGGAAATGGGGTAATGACTCCGGGTGAACGAAGGCAGGCATCCACAGCTCGCTCTGCAGCCTCGAGTGATGCGTCTTCAGATGTGGCCATGAACCACAGGTTTCCTCCCATCACCCCGTCGTGCCAGCCGAATCGACGATCAATGCAGAATTCTCCGCCCATGGTCGGCACAACCCACATCGATCGTCCAAAGCGTTCCTCGGTGCGTTCATGACCATCACCGAACCAGGCCAGTTTGCGACCGATGCGAAATCCATCCGTGGATGGCGTGACTGCGAAGCAGCGTGTGGTGGGGCAGGTGAGCACATTCTGGCAGACTCGTGCCAGCAGTGCTTTTTCGAGTGCCTTTTCGCGATGCTTCCAGAACCGGGGAACATGGAACTGACAGATGACACCGGGGCGACCATCGGGAGTTGCGAACGATTCATCACCCCCGGGGCCAACATAGCGATCCACCCCTGCTTCACAGTCGCACATGATGGAAGACGATCCGTGGCCAGTGGCTGCGTTGACCGCATGGTCCAGCCAGCGGCGATCACGAGCGGTGATCAGGACCTCTGCATAGATGCTGCGAAATGCTTCCGCGTAGGTGTCTTCGATGAGGGCGGTCATGGCAATTCCGGCAACGGCCTTGACAGAAGCACTGCTGTCGGCCACTGCGGGACAGGCAGTTGACTGTCGTAATCAGTTGGTACTGTGAGCTGATGATGTGAACAGGTGCCAGCCGTGGCGATCGTCAAACGGACTGAAAACAGTTCACAAACTGGAACATGTCGAGCGGGAAAATGTCGGGCACGAACATGTTGGCGCGGTTGCTTAGCCGGCCACAGTGCCCCGTCCGAGTCCCTGGTAGACTGCGTCTTCGGTGATGATTTTGTCCATGAACACATCGTGCTCAGCAACAGGGATCTCATCGAAGAGCTGGCATTCGAAGGCCAGGGCTACAAGCGGGGTATCCAGTCGGGCATGTTCCAGCAGTTTGTCGTAATAGCCTTTGCCATGTCCCATGCGGCCGCCCCGTCTGTCGAAGCCGACACCGGGAACCATGATCAGGTCCAGTTCGCTGACGGAGACCTGCTTTTCGGGAAGGAGCCGCAGATCGGATTTTGGTTCCAGAATGCGATACATGCCGATTTCCAGCTCATCCATGCTGCTGAGCCGAAACAGTTCAAGTTCGCCATCTTCATTGCACCAGGGAACGATGATGCTCTTGCCGCTGCTGAGGGCCTGTTCGAGGTCCAGGCGAGTTCTCACTTCGCTGCGAACATCGATGTAGAACATCACGGTTTCTGCTTTTGCATACTCCGGCAGAGACATGAATGCTCCGACGATGCGGCGGCTGAGTTCATCCTTATTTTCCTGAGCATTCCGATTGTCGTGTGCCTGGCGGCGGAGCGTATTCTTGCGTTCCTGAATGGTATCTGTACTCATGAGATTCCGCACATGCTGCTGGGAGAGGAAGTCGGAAGAGATGGGCCCCGGTGGATCACAGATCACCGAGATTATCTGCGTTATAGGATTCTCCAGCGCGTCCCGACAGGCAACAGCCGAAAAAAATACATTTTCCTGAGCTGCTGAAAGCAGATCCGGGTGTCGGGAATTGTATCCGCAGCCGTGGCAGCCCTGATCATAATTCCCGCGGAATCACCGGCGTCGCGTTCCGCTGCGCTTTACCCGTGAGTCCTTTCAAACGACACTTCCGTGCGGCTGCCGCAGCGGTTTCCGGAGTGGTCAGTGGCAGTCGCGAGATCTGCCGAGATCTGACGGCAACGGGCATGCTGTTGCAACGGGCATGCTGTTGCAATGCGCATGCTGTTGTGGGCGAGACTTTTCGTTTATTTGTCTGAAAAGACAACGCTGTTCAATCTGGACCCAACAGCTTGATGAACCCACCACAAAAATACGGGCTGGTTACGCTCACCTGCATCGTGATTGCGAGCATGATCGGCTCGGGAGTGTTCACCACCTCCGGGTTTGCCATCGCGGCTCTGGGATCAGCAAAGCTGGTGCTGCTGGCCTGGCTGGTGGGGGGCGTAATTGCCAACTGCGGGGCAATATCGTACGCCGAGCTTTCTCGCCGACTGCCCGTTTCGGGGGGGGAGTACACTTACCTCAGCCGCCGGCTGCATCCAGCGGCCGGATTCATGGCTGGCTGGGTATCTCTGACTGCCGGTTTCAGCGGGGCGATCGCCTTCAGTGCTGTGACCTGTGCGGCCTATGTGGGCGGGCTGGGGCTGTTTGCAGATGTCCCGGAGAATGCCATTGCTGCCGGCCTGATCATCGTTTCCGGTCTGGCTCACGCGTTTGTTTCCCGGCCGGCGGCTTCGTTGCAGAATCTGATTGTGTTGCTGAAAGTCGCAGCACTGCTGGTGTTTCTGGGGACTGCAGCGGCACTGCTGCCATCACACCAATGGCATTGGGAACAGAATTCCGCAGTGGTCAGTGACGGACCGTTGTGGTCTGTCTTCGCACAACAGGTCATGTGGGTGAGTCTGAGTTACACGGGGTTCAATGCGGCAATCTACATCGCGTCTGAAGTACGTAATGCTGCGGTCACGGTCCCGCGTGCGCTGGTGCTGGGAACGGTGCTGGTGACAGGTCTGTATCTGCTGCTGAATCTGGTATTTGTCTCCGCCGCACCGGCCGAGCTGATCGCGGGGCAGGCGGATGTGGCTGCCATCGCGGCCCGGGCGGTCGGCGGGCCGCGTCTGGAAATCCTGATGCGAATCGCTGTCGTTCTGGGAACCGGCTCTTCTGTTGCGGGGATGATCATGACCGGCCCGCGGGTGTTTTCGAAGATGGCTCAGGACGGCCTGTTTCCGCGTTTCTTTGCTGCTGAGGCGGGAGGAATTGAGCGGACGGTGCTGCTGCAGTCCGGAATAGCATTGCTGCTGGTCTTCACCGGGGATCTGCGGGATCTGCTGAATTACCTCAGCAGTGTTCTGGCCCTGTCATCCGCGATTACCGTACTGACGCTGCTGGTTCCCGTCAGAGGTGAATTGGAACGAAGACGGCCCGCAGCAGCGACTCTGCTGGCTGCCGTCTGCTATGTTGGCGGAACGTTGCTCACAGCGGTGTTACTGGTGAGTCGTCAGCCTGAGGATCTTTACGGGGCATTGATTACGATTGTCACCGGCGGATTGCTCTGGCTGACTGTGGGACATGGTTGCTGGCGCGGATCTGATCTGGAGCAGAATTCGGCATGATGCAACTGTCTCCGGGAGGGCTCTGAACAGGGCAGCCGTCCGGGAGGCAGGCAGATGTGAGGCAGGCAGATGTGAGGCAGTCCGGCAGATTACTCCCATGTACAATCAGGGCAGCAGCAGCGTGAGGTAACCGCAGCTGTGAATTGAGCAGGACACTGGAAACGCGTTTCGGCAGTATGAATTCAGAACCAACAACCGCAGAACATTTTCGCGAACTTCGTGAACTGGTGGAGCAGCGCCTGCAGCAATGTGTACAGGGACGCGACTGGCCGGAGCGTCTGGAGGAGGCTGTGAATTACAGTCTGCTGGCAGGCGGAAAGCGTCTCCGTCCACTCCTCGTTCTGCTCAGCGCCGAGGTTTGCGGTGGCGGTCCTGCCGCGGCGCTTCCGGCGGCCTGTGCCATTGAGATGATCCACACGTATTCTCTGATTCACGATGATCTTCCGGCGATGGACGACGACGATCTGCGTCGAGGCCGGCCCACCTGTCACAGGGTTTACGGTGAGGCACTGGCAATTCTTGCCGGAGACGCTCTGCTGACGCTGGCATTTGAGACGCTGGCGGAATCAGGCAATTCGGCTCAGATTGTGGCTGCACAGGTTCTGGCCCTGGCCACGGCTGCCGGTGGTGGGGGCATGGTGGGCGGGCAGATTCTTGATCTGGACGCCCAGGAACTGCGCAAAAACACTCGGGAAATCAGCAGCGAAGCTGTCGGGAATACCGAGGATGTCAATGTGGTTGAAGCCGACCCGGCCCCGGGATCAGATTCTGACCGGATTTGCTCCAGCAAAACCACAGCTTCATCCGTAGAACACCTTAACTGCATCCACAGTATGAAAACTGGCGCATTGATTCGGGCTGCCATGGAAATTGGTGCTCTGTCGGCGGGAGCTGAGGTGCATCAGATCCGATCTCTGCGGAGATACGGGCAGTGCATCGGGCTGGCATTTCAGATTGCTGACGATCTGCTGGATGTCACGGGCGACTCATCGCGACTGGGAAAGACGACTGGTCGGGATGAGGATCTGGGGAAATTCACCTATCCTGCGCTGCTGGGACAGGAGGCCAGCAGAAGTCGGGCGCAGGCGATGGTGGACGAAGCGTGTGCCTCTCTGCAGCAGTTTTCTGTGCGTGGAAAAACGCGGTGTGCAGAAGGACATGCAGTTTGTCGGCCAGCAGGTGTCAATCAAGTACGAGCTGCCCATGAACGAAGTGGTCCTGGAC
>JALRDR010001100.1 GCA_023262145.1 Planctomycetaceae bacterium
GGCCTGCCGCAAGGGCGACTTCAATCCCTGCCCGCATGATGTGCTGGATCCGCGGGATCTGAAATTCCACAGGAATCAGGGTGGCTGGTACTGGGAGCCGGCTGATGATCCGTTTGTCTGGCGGGATAGCCTGCCATTTGCGCGTGTGGGTCTGGCAGAGTTACTGGTGATGACCGGAATTGCCGTCGCCATCGCCGTAGGGGCGTGGCGTTGGTCAGAGATGGTCGAAGGGGTGCTTCGCACGATCGCTCTGCTGTTGATGATTGCAGCCGTTGTGGTTGCTTGTTTGATTGCATGGTTCTTCCGTAATCCTCGCCGAGTGGTACCAGCGGAGCCTGGTCTGGTAATTTCACCTGCGGATGGCAAGGTCGTGGAAATCGAGGAGATTGAGCACGACGATTTCATCAGGGGGCCGGCAATAAAGATCGGGATCTTCCTGTCGATCTTCAATGTGCATATCAATCGAACGCCGGTCGCTGGACGGGTGATCGGCCTCATTTATCGTCCCGGAAAATATCTCAACGCATTGCGTCCGGAATCGGCGCGGGAAAATGAACAACTGGCGGTGCTGCTGGAGCAGGATGGGCCAAAGCATCGGGGAATGATTGTGCGGCAGATTACCGGCGCGATAGCCCGGCGTATTGTCTGCTGGCTGAAACCGGGTGACCAGCTGGGACGTGGCGAGCAGTTCGGAATGATCAAGCTGGGTTCGCGAACGGAGCTTGTTATTCCAGCGGAAGCGGGTCTGCAGATTCTGGTCAGGCCTGGTGATAAGGTACAGGCGGGCACTTCCGTGATGGCAAAGTACTCTGAAGACTAACGATTAGTGGCTACTTGGTCCGCCGGGCGCAGTACAGAACGCCTGCCAGGGCAAACTTTAGTTCGGGAGCAGCTGGAATCATGTCTGAACATGAGATCCGCGGGACGGGCAGGACGCGCAGGCAGAAGGTCTTTGCCGTTCTGCCAACGCTGCTCACGCTTTGCAATGCTGCCTGCGGATTTGCAGCGGTAACAATCACAGCGAAAGTTGGTCCGGAACACTTTGGTGGTACCGAACTGATCACGGCATCTCAGCTGATTTTTCTGGCGATGCTGTTTGATATGCTTGATGGCAGTGCTGCTCGACTGACGCAGCAGTCATCGGATTTCGGAGCTCAGCTGGACAGCCTCTGCGATGCCATCAGCTTCGGGCTGGCTCCGGCGTTTATTTTCCTGCAGCTGGCCCATCCGGATCATCACCTGATGGACAGTCTGACAACAACACTGCTGTATATTCACCCGCGGGTACTCTGGGCCATTGCCGTATTGTTCATGACCTGTGCGATTCTGCGGCTTGCCCGATTCAACGTAGAAACGGACGAAGAAGACAGTCATGAATTCTTTAGTGGTCTGCCGTCTCCAGCGGCAGCCGGTGTCGTTGCGTCTCTGCCGATCGGGCTGAGAAAGCTCCGTGAGCTGCTCGGACCCTCAGGGCATCTGAGTTTCCTGGAAGCACAGTGGCTCCTGCCCACCGTGGCACTTCTGGTCCCCGTGATTACTCTGGCAGCTGCCGTGCTGATGGTTTCACGTCTGCAATATCCGCATGTGTTCAGTCAGATGGTTCGAGGGCGTCGGGGACGTATGCAGATTCTGCAGATCGTCTTCAGTCTGGTTTTGTTGTTCATTGTACGTGAGCTGGCAGTTCCGGTGCTGTTCTGCTGGTTTGCATTCGCTGCACCGGCAAGAGGGCTTTGGCAGCTCTGGTTCAGCAGAGGTGCAGCTTAGCTGCGTTGTCAGTGGTCGGTGGTATCGAGCAGGGCCTTGTGGTGCCCGCGGATGAAAAACGGGAATTCATTCTGAGCGAGGGAGAGGTGTCCGCGGCCTGCGCGGTTGCACCGATAGTGAACTGCATGAGACCCTATTTGTTGATGCTGGGCGGTGCAGGTTCATTTGCAGTGATGGGGACGCTGGCGCATGCTGCCGGGAAATACTGCGAGTGGCAGTTGATCGCAGTGGCTCGTTCGCTGGTGGCGATGCTCCTGGCATTGACGCTGACTCGAGTCCATGGAGCCCGCCTGGTGATTTTTCGCCCTCCGGTACTCTGGCTCCGCAGCCTGGCCGGCAGTGCCAGTGTGATGTGCAATTTCTTTGCTCTGTCACAGTTGCACGTTGCTGATGCTCTGACACTGATCAATATGTTTCCCGTCTGGATTGCTGTCCTGTCATGGCCAATGCTGGGCAGGATGCCAGCTCGCGACGTCTGGTTGAGCGTGGGCTGCTGCATGACCGGAGTCGTGCTGATGTATGAGCCGGGCGTCTCGGCCGGTCTGGGGACACTGCTGGGTTTTACGGGATCTGTAACCAGCGCTATCGCATTGATCGGGTTGCACCGTCTCAGGGGGATCGACCCCAATGCGATTGTTGCCCATTTTTCAGCAGTCTCCGTTTTGACGCTTGTGGGTGTGATTACGGTGAGTCCTCTTTCTGATCGCACGTTGACGCAGCTGACCCACAATCCAGTGCTGGCGGCATTGCTTGTCGGAACCGGAGTCTTCGCGGGAATCGGACAATTGCTGCTCACGCGCGCATTTGCCGCTGGTGCACCGGCGCGAGTGAGTGTGGTCTCGCTCACTCAGGTGGTCTTTGCGATGGGCTTTGATTATTTCCTTTGGAATCGTGAGCTGGAGTGGCAGATGCTGCCCGCGATGCTGCTGATCCTGGCACCGACGGCATGGATGATTCTGCAACGTCCTCGTGGTGCTGATGAATGAACTCAGTCTGTATCGTAACGGAGTCGCCGATCCGCAGATCAAGGGCTGCATCAGCAACCACAACTTCGATGTGATGATCGAAGACGTGACGTACGGTGGCTCCTGCGGGAGCCGTAATTTTGGGCAGTAAGGGAATTCCCGGAGTTTTTCGGCCGGCGTCAAGAATACAGACGCCCAGTGACGGTCGTGAACGAACATGCAGCTGAGGTCCTGAAGCTGCTTCTTCCGGAGCGTGTTCCACGCTGAATGCCTCCTGCAGGACGTGTGCAGCTGTAGTAAAGTGATGGCTGCCTGTCGGAAAATCGATCAGCACGGTTGCTGCATTTCGCTGCGTAATCTGCTGCAGGAGTATGCTGCAGGAGCTGATAACGGCAGAAGTGCGATCCCTGAACGCGTTCGAGTCGTCATGGAAGCGTGCGCCGGGGTACTGGACAGCAAGTCCGGACACCTGCACATTCGTCAGCTGCTCGGCCGCTCGAGCCAGATCGCCAGTGTCGTGACCGGGCCGCAGCCCTCCGGGACCGTCGCCGGGGTCCACCTGAATCAGCACGCCGATGGTCGTGTTTGCCGTCACTGCTGCTTTTCGGATCCACTCGACATGCTGAAAATGATCGACAACGACATGGACTGTCGACCGCGCTGCAAGCAGAGACAGCTCTTCGATCTGGTCTGCAGTGATGACTGGATCGGTCAGAATCCAGTGAACACAGGTCAGTTCAGATCCTGATTGCTGGAAAGCGGATGTACAGGCGAGTGCATGCGCGGGACGTCTCACCGCAAGCAGCAGCTGCCCTGACCTGTCCCGCAATGTTTGGGTGGTCAGGAGTTCCTGCAATCCTGCAGCTGACGAGACGATCGAGATCGTCGCGTTGCCGCCTGCATGGTGCGGCGGGGGAATGTCTGCAATCCGAATGCTCGAATCGGATCGTCCTGCTGCTGGATCCGGATTCACCGATCGGACTCCAGCTGCAGACGAAGTTTTCGCGCTCGCTGAAGTCGTTCGGCAGATCCCCATGTGGGATGCAGAACGTCAACAATACCGACAATACGGGCGGCTTCCTGAGTGTCCCCGGAGAGTGCCGCCAGACCAGCAAGTTGCAGCGAAGCTTCCAGCCAGTCGTTCTGCCCTGGCGGGGTGGCCTGCTGTATCTGCAGCCAGAACTGCTGGAAGTTCTGTCGCAGCAATTCGTCAGCCAGAGCATCGGCCAGAGGTACGGAAACCAGCCCCTGCACGAGGCGAGAGCGTTCAGTTGGAGTGAGCTGCCGTGACTGCGATGCGAGTGTCCGGAGTTCCCGAGCGACGATCGTCGCGTCACCTGCAAGAGCTGCAAGCTGCAATCGCAGGATCGGGGAAGCACCTGTGCTCTGATCACTTTCGAAGTTCGTAGCCAGAAGCTGCAGCAGGAATTCCGACAGCTGCTTCTGTCCATGCTCCTGCGACAGTCGAAGCTGTGGTGCCAGCAGTTGCACCACTTCATGGCGGTAGCTGCGGGGTTGTGCGAGCAGTATGTCTGTAATTGGCTGGTACTCCTCTGCTGGCAGAAGTTGTCTGAGCTTGCACAACACAAGCAGTCCCTGAGCAGTCGTGACTGCGCGAAGCCACTGATCACGATCATCGGCTGACGCCGTGTCCGCAGGCATGGTCACCGCAACCGGGTTGCCCAGAGCTCGGCCGACAGCGGATTCGAGTGCTGTCCAGTCCGGAGGATCATCCGTATCAGAGTGTCCCCAGAGTGTTCTTGTCTCAAACTGGATCCGCAGCAATCGGCACTCCGGTGATTCTGAATCAGGCAACCCCTGCAGGAGTGCTCGGATCATTCGCAGACATTCGTCAGTTGCAGCGGTCTCGGCAGGGCCATTCCGGGAGAATCTGCCGAGTCCGGCATGTCTGATGAGCAGGTCCGTCAGCTGATGGAGTGACTCGACGAAGTTCCTGAGCTGCGTCCCGGATTTTTCCTTGGAGTACTGGACTTCCGCCTGCCGGCAGACTGGCAACAGATACTCCGCAGCCGCCAGTGGCTGTTCGTCACGCAGGTATCTGGCCAGGTAGTAGCGCACAGTCGTGTTCTCTGCAGTGTCGGTGAATGTCTGCACGTGATCCTGCATGGACTGCAGGTAGCGCAGCTCGGCCTGCTGAGAGTCGCGCTCGTTGAATTCCTGAAGCCACAGTTGTCCCAGCGCGAAGATTCGCAATGTGTCTGCTCGAGCCGCGGATTTTGAGTTGTTCAGCAACCGATGTTTCTCGCGGGCCTGGTCGAGGTCTTCACTTGCGGCGGACCAGTTCTGCAGCTGCAGGGCGATCTCGCCGGCCTGCTGCGATGCAAACGCTGACAGTGATACATCCTGACCTGCCCGCTGCAGAATACCCAGCAGCAGTTCGCGAGCCTCGTGGTGGTTGCCACTGGCTGCCAGCAGCTGTGCTTTTTCCAGTTGAGATGCTTCGGCGGGACCCGCTCGAAGTACCAGTTCCAGCCTTTGCCTGCAGCGTTGCAGACATTCGGACCAGATTCCGGTAAGGCCACTCTGCAGTAGATTGATGAGTCGTTTAGCGTCGCTGCTGGTGTTGAGCAGGGCTTCCTGACGTTCTCCAGCAGGGTCCTGAATCTGGAGCAGTAGCTCTGTGATCTGCAGCTGGCACTGCAGCTGCATCAGCATCGGTTCAGGGAGATTCAGCTGTGATTCAGCGAAGTTTTCTGACGTCAGCAGCAGCCGCAGTGCTTCTGACGGCTGATGCAGATTCAGCATGGCTCGCACACGCAGCAGCTCAGCCTGCATTCGTTGTTCGGGTGTCTGTGCATCGCTCAGGAGGCTGCGGTAACGCAGCTCAAAGGTCTGTGGATCGGGAGCCAGCAGAGCGACAAGGCAGCGAGCTCGAAAACGTTCAGCGTTGATCAGTGAACGCGTCAGTTGTTCCGAAGTTTCCAGCAGACTGGTTCTGGCGGAATCAGGTGCGGACGCGCCCTGCAGCAGCAGCAGGGAATACTGCAGCTCGGCCTGTGCAAGCTGCGTGCTCAGTCGCACCGTACGGACAAATGCCGGGCTGAGTTCCCGGCGTGCGCCGGAAAGCTGATCAAGCAGGTTTTCAGCAAGGTCGTATCCCTGCTGACAGGCATCCGCAGCAAAGCGAATCCGCAAGGGCGGGGGATCGAGTTCAGTGAGCAGGGCTGCTGCATCGTCGGGGGAAGCGCCGCCGAAGCTGAGTGGAGTTATTTCCATTTTTCCGACAGCATTCAACAGCTCGATCTGTCTGACTCGCAGCTGGATATTAAGTTCAGGCGACGGCGGAAGATCGCGGAGCCGGTCAGAGATGCGCTGCACAGCGGAACGAATCAGCTGCATTCGATCAGATTCTGCCAGCAGCCATGCGTGATCAGAGTAACAGTCTGAGAGCAGGAGCTCCCATTCCGCCTGGACGCCTGGATGTTTTTCAGCAGCCTGGTTACGAAGGCAGTAATTCTCTGCGATTTCGTACAGTCCGCGCAGCCGCAACTGCTGAACGAAGAGTGCCTCACCGTCCGGCAGCAGGGAGTCTGCGGCGAGGGTCGGCAGCCCATCAATCCTCAGAAATATTAAAATCAGCAGCAGACAGCGGAGCATGAAAACCAGTGTAATTGCGAATCCACGGAAACAGCCAGTGACAATCGCGATTGATGATGAAGGTTTGGGAACAGCCTGAATCAGTAAAACTGAGGCAGACAGTGAAGATTTCCTGCTTCAACGGTTTCAGAAACACAGTTTCGAGAATCACTGATCGAAAGTATGTTGGATCAGGATCTGCAGATCGTCTGGAGTGTGAAGCGAATGAAAACGAACAGAAATTGGCTTACGAACGGCGGGGCTGCCGAACGGAAATTGGGGGTTATCCCATGACCGAAGGGAAGGCTGCAGCCATCGACCCTCCTGCGGATGCTGCTCAGTTGCAGCAGCTGTACACTCAGTATGCGCGGGAATTGTGGGCAATTTTCTATTCGATCTGCGGAGATCCGGAGCGCGCTCAGGATGCTGTGCAGGAATCATTCCTGAAGCTGCAGGGATATCAGGGAGAGCAGATCCGCGATGCTCGGGCCTGGCTGCTTCGTGTGGGCCAGAACTGGCTCCGCGATCAGGCGCGAAGACGGGTGAATTCGTGTGTGTTGTTGCCGGGACTGGACGATCAGGCTCGGCAGCAGATGTCGGCTGATGAATTATTGGCTCTGGGTGAACGTCAGAGTCAGATTCGTGCTGCACTCGCGGAATTAAGTGAAGAGGACCGCAAGGTGCTGGTGATGAAATATTCGATGGACTGGTCTTCCGCCCAGATGGGACAGGTACTTGATTGCACCGCTGCCGCGGTGGATATGAGGCTTTCAAGAGCGCGGCGACGGCTGGCCGGGATACTGGAGCAGCGAGGAATTGGCAATGACTGATCACGAAACAAGAGCAGACAGCAACGGTCCTCCTCTGGAAGATGTTCAGGTAGAGAACCTGCTTCGTGAATTCTTCCGTCATGAAGTGCCACGTTCACTGGAAGACAGCTGCCTGGCCCCTGGGCCTCAGATTACGCTTGCTGCAGATCCGCAGACGCGGCAGCGCGGGTCTGGCTTCACTGCCCGGCGAATTGTGACAACGACTGCCCTGGCATCACTGGCAGTGGCCATGTTTGTGTTGTCGTTCGCTGCTCCGCAGCCGACAACACGAATCGCTGATTCTGATGAGTTGACAGAGGAAGCTGTGGGGCGAGCGGACGAACAACTGCTGCTTGTTTCTCCGGAAGCCACATCAAAGCAGCATACTGTCAGCGAAGACGGGTTATTGCTGCAGGAGACAGATCAGATTGATCTGAACCCGAAACCTCAGAAGTAAGTTCAGGTTCGCTGCTGCTGTCGCAGCAGGTGGGATCCTTGATGCTCCGCGCCAGCAGCACTGCTGTTTATGGCTGTTTCGATTCCAGCATCGCTTCAGCCTGTATCAGGAATTCTGCAGCAGCTGCAGAGTGTTCGGACCCGGCTGCGGCGCAAAGTCGAGTGAATTCCAGCAGCGCCTGCAGGCCGGACACGCCAAGGTATTCCGAACCGGACGGGTTGGCACCCTGAGCAAATTCGCGACGGAACAGCATTTCCACAGTGCTGAGGCTGTCCCAGTCCTGCCATCGTGCCAGGGTCATTACAGCAGTCGGCTGCAGTACAGAGTTTCCTGCAAGCTGCCTCATGACGCTGCAGCGTGTTTCCGAACTGGTGAGCTGAGGTTCATCTGCCTGAACAAAATCGAGGCACTGCATCAGAGCATGACGCGCTGTGTCATCAGCAGACTTCGACATGAACCACGGTGTAATCCGTTTCAGTCCGTCTTCCCCGGTCAGCAGCAGATATCCGGCCAGTAGTCCTTCGCCGCCGAAGCGAAATGCACCTGTTTCAGGATCATTCAATTGCTGCACCAGAAACGTTGCATCAGCGGGTTGACCGCAGAGTCCGAGAAGTAGTCCGTACAGTCCAAGGCGTTCCGGGCTGATCAGCGGATCGGCAATCCAGCTACGAACAGCTTCCCGCTGCAGCAATGGAGCGGTGGACCGAACTTCGTCCCACGATGCCGAAGCGAATTCCGCCCACGCATCTGCTGCGATCGCCGGGTCTGGATTCTCAAGAAAGGCCGCAAACCATGCCAGACGGTCCTTGCGGGGAAGATCTCCACTGGGCAGGTTCTGCAGATACTGTGCGACTTCTGAGGAAACAGACAAGTAGTCTGTCCACTCGCATTGGTCAGCGATCCGCAATGTCAGTTTCTGTGAGACCAGTTTTGTGCGGAACGGCGACGTGGCCCATGAACCAGGCGGGGGGGCAGCCGGCGTCGGTGAGGCAGAGTCGTCAGGGCGGGCAAACGTCTGCACAAGTCCCGTCGCAGCAGACCCACCGTGAACACCAAAGAGCACATACAATTGCCCGGCAGTGCCTTCCAGAGCGAAGGGCAGTGATGTGAGTCGTCCGGAGTCGATGTGGCAGGCTGTCGTCAGTGCGGAACTGCCCGTCAGGCGATGACGAATGCGCAGGCGACTCACTGGAGGGACGGTAGCGGTTCCGGCCTGAACGGTCAGCAATTCGGCGATGACAGCAAAGTCACACAGTTGAAGCTGGCCGGAAAACGACTGCGGTGGTGCCAGGCAGAATGGGCAGGCGCGCAGCGAGCCGGAAAGCAGGAACATGCTGATCAGCAGACAGAGTGTTCGGAGACGCATCCGTGCATTCCACTCACAACAGAATTCCGCACCCACCAGGCTGGCAATCAGCGCTGAGCCGGGAAGCAGCACAGTCTAGCAGAAACATCGCGGCGTCGAATACAGTCAGATCCGGGGTCCGGAGAACGAGGGTGGGCATTGAGATTGCTGGCCTTTCGTTCAGCTGAGCAGAAGTCGCCACCGCAAATTCTCAGGTGGCGATCGTGCTGTCTGTTGCCGTGATGGTAGACTGTTTCTGTCGAAAAGAATCAGGCGTGTCATGCCGGATTCAGAAACGGCGATCAGGAAATCAGGACTGGATACAGGGCATGAACGTAAACTTCCCGGCTCGACAACGCCTGCAGCTGCCGGCAATGCTGCTGACGCTGATCCTGAGTGGCAGGCCTGTGGCGGGGCAGGACGAAGTTGGGGTGCCCATCGACAAACAGGCGCGAGCGTTATTGCAGGAATCGTGTGCGGGCTGTCATGGGTCTGAACTTGCTGAGTCCGGTTTTCGCATCGACCTTGCTCCGGATGACCTGCAGTTGCCTTCGGGATACGCCCGGTGGCATCAGATCCTGCAGCGAGTTGAGTCTGGAGAAATGCCTCCTGCTGGAAGTGCTGCTCCTGATCCGCAGCGGCTTGCGGGAGCACTGGCTCAGATCCGGCAGGGGCTTGCAGAGGCAGATCGCCAGCGTGCGGAGGCCGGTCGAGTGACTCTCCGCCGTCTGAATCGGACGGAATATCAGAATACGGTCCGGAGACTGTTTTCCAGCAATGTCGAGGTCAGCCAGCTGCTTCCTGAAGATCCGGTTTCTCATGGTTTTGACACCATCGGATCTGCGCTCAGCCTTTCTGCCGTGCAGCTGGAACGGTATCTGGAAGCAGCCGAACTCGTTCTTGCGGATGCTCTGAAGCCTGTGCACAACGAGCCGTTACAGACGCAGCGTTTTGACCTCTACGATTCGCTGCCGCAGTGGTTTCTGCCGGGTGTCTGGAAGCAGGACGAGGGCGTGATTCTTTTTCGCAATGGAGGTAGTTCAGCGACCGACCTGCGTGAATTCAGAGCCTCGGCGCCCGGCCGTTACACATTTCGGATCGCGGCATCTGCCTGGCAGTCGGAAACGCCATTACTGATGGGGATCGTCCTCGGGAACTTTGTCGTCTCCGGAAATCCGACTCGACACCTCGGCTACTTCGATGCGTTCCCGGGAGAACCGAGGGTGCTGGAATTCACCGAGCGACTGGACCGTCGTAACGACACCATCAAGGTCACACCGGTGAATCTGCCATTCGTTTATCTGAAGCATGAGACGATGCCCGAATACCCCGGACCGGGTCTGCAGATTCACTGGATGGAGGTTGAGGGACCGCATCCTGAGGAGTGGCCGACCGAGTCATATCGAGCGGTATTTGGAGATGTTGATCCGGCGGCCGGGACACCTGCCGACGCTGCCCGCCTGTTGCAGGAGTTTTTGCCCCGTGCATATCGACGACCCGTTCAAGTGGGTGAAGAGCAGCCATTTCTGGAAGTCGTGAAGACGGCGATGGCGAACGGCAGCACCTTTCGTGACAGCTATCTGATGGCGCTCAAGGCTGTGCTGGTTTCACCCGACTTTCTTTATCTGCGGGAGGCCGGCGGGCGTCTGGATGCCCATGCGCTGGCCAGTCGTCTGGCCTACTTTCTCTGGAGTGCGCCTCCTGACGACGAACTCACCGAAGTTGCCCACAATGGGCAGTTGCTGGAAATTCCGGTGCTGCATGAGCAGGTGGAACGGATGCTGGAAAGTCCCCACGCAAAGCAGTTCACAAAGAACTTTTTCGGACAGTGGCTGAGCCTGCGGGACATTGCTGCAACGACTCCGGATCCCATGCTGTATCCGGAGTTTGATGAATCCCTGCAGTGGTCTGCTGTACTTGAGACTGAACTGTTTATGGAAGAAATGCTCCGCAGTGATCTGGGCACTTCCAATCTGGTCAAATCCGATTTTTCCATTGTGAATGGTCGGCTGGCAGAGCACTACGGGATCCCGGACGTACATGGGGCAGAGTTTCGTAAAGTGCCGCTTGCGGCGGAGATTCACCGCGGTGGTGTTCTGACTCAGGCTGCAATTCTGAAAGTGACTGCGAACGGCACCAATACGTCGCCAGTCCTGCGCGGCGTCTGGGTGCTGGATCGAATCCTCGGGCAGCCCCCGCTGCCTCCTCCAGCAGGCGTTCCCGCAGTGGAACCGGACATCCGCGGAGCAACGACGATTCGCGAGCAGCTGTCAGTACATCGAGCGGATGCCGGCTGCCGAGGCTGTCATGCGCGGATCGATCCTCCCGGATTCGCACTGGAAAGTTATGATGTGATCGGAGGATATCGTACGCAGTATCGAGTTGTGACGGAGCGAGAAAACTGGGTCAGGAACCGAGTTGGACCGCTGGCTCGCTTTCTGGCTGCCTGGCAGTATGGGCAGGGACCGGATGTGGAATGTGCCGGCGAACTGGTGGATGGTCGCACGTTTGCTGAGATTGACGAGTATCGAGAACTGCTGCTGAACGATACCAGGCAGATCGCTCGAAATGTTGCCGGAAGACTGGTGACGTATGGAACCGGCAGTCCGGTGAGTTTTGGGGACTGGCAGGAAATCGATCGTATTCTCGACAGGACAGCCGATACGGAATATGGGCTGCGTTCATTGATTCATGCTGTGGTGGAGAGTGAGTTATTTTTGAGCAAGTAGTATCTGCAGGACAATCAGCGTTTGTGCTGACGCGGAACCGAGCAGTGGCCGAACAAAACAGTGACGGGATGTAATCAGATGGAAATACCAGCGCGATCGAGGCGAAGTTTTCTGCGCGCGGCCGGGGTCACTCTTGGGCTGCCGATTCTGGAACAGAATCTCTATGGTGCTCTGCAGTCTTCCGCAGACACTCCACGCCGGATGATCTGCATCAATACCAGCCTCGGGCTGCATACACCGAATCTGTTCCCGGAGCAGCAGGGGCGTGACTATTCGCTGACGCCATACCTGCAGCCGCTGGCGGACTTCCGTGAGCAGTTCACGGTATTTTCCGGGCTCTCACACCCGGAAGTTGATGGCGGTCACCCCGCGGAGTTGTGTTATCTGACAGCAGCGCCACATCCTCGCGCGGATAACTTTCGCAACACCATTTCGCTCGATCAGTACGCGGTGGAACAACTGGATCCCGATACCCGGTTTTCCTCGCTGGTATTGTCTTCTTCATCAAGCCGAGGACTGTCATTCACACGCAGCGGCGCTCCGATCCCGGCAACTGACCGTCCCTCTCAGGTATTTCGACGCATGTTTGTCGACGGCACCGAGCGGGAAGTGCAGCAGCAGATTGAGCAGTTGCATCAGGGACGCAGCATCATGGATGTGGTGCTGGAGCAGGCACGAACATTTCAACGAGGGCTTGGTCAGCAGGATCGGGATAAACTGGATGAATACTTCACCTCTGTTCGTGAAGTGGAACGCCGCCTCGTACGAGCTGAAGAGTGGGCAAAACGACCTCGACCTGTGGTTGAAGTTCAACCGCCGCGTGATATCGCCGCGGCCACAGAAGTACCGGCCCGAGTGCGGCTGATGATCGACCTGATGCTCCTTGCCCTGAAGACGGATTCCACGCGATTCATTACGTTTGCCCTTAACGGTCTCAACGCGGTTCCCGTCATCCGCGGGGTAACTCAGGACTGGCACAATCTTTCGCATCACGGGCAGGACCCCGAAAAGCTGGCGGAGCTGCGGATTATTGAGCTCGAGCAGATGCAGCTCCTTGCCGAACTCCTCGGCGGCCTGCGGCAGGCGACCGAAGCCGGGGGAACCCTGCTGGATCGCACCATCGTGCTGTTCGGCAGCAATCTGGGAAATGCGAGCAGCCACGATAATCGCAATCTGCCCATTCTTGTTGCGGGTGGAGGCTTCCGGCATGGTCAGCATCTTGGCTTTGACCCCGATCGAACGCCGCCGCTGAGCAATCTTTTTGTGCAGTTCCTGCAGCGACTGGGAGCCGAGGTGGATCAATTCGGATCCAGTACAGGAACGATTCCGGGGCTGGAGCTTCTCTGATTGAAGAATACCTGCGGAAAGACAGCGTGCACAATCCGTGGCCGATAGCCCGACGGGCGCCATGACGGCTGGCTGCGTCGCGGTCTGCATATTGACAGAACAGGCAGATCTCGCCGATACTCCCAGACCCGGCTGATCCGCTGGTACAGACAACTCGTCTCAGCCCGTTCGCGCAAATCATTATTGTGCAAAGGATTGCACTATGTCTTCTGCAGTCGTCGCAGAGCCCGTAACCCCGCACTCCCGGATCTGTCCGGCCTGTGGCGAAACATCCAGTTTGTCGTCTCGGGCGTGGAAACTGGTCAACGCTCGTGGCGAGGCGGAGTGGCTGCAATGTGGCGAGTGTCGGTCCTATTTTATTGATCGTGAGTATGCCTTGCAGACCGAGGTGTCTCATACGCAGCAGATGACATGGGGCAGCCCGGAAGAGGGAGCTGCACTGAATCAATTCAAGCAGCGCATGTACCGTTCAATTCTGGACCGGCTTACGCTGGAGCTTGGAGAGCCCGCTGGCCAGAGAATCCTCGATATCGGCTGTGCTTACGGCGGGTTTATGGCTGCCGCAAAGGCTGCTGGCTTTGACATCATGGGGTACGACATCGTTCCGGAGGCCGTCGATTTTGTGACTGCTCACGGAATGCAGGCTCAATGCTGTGCTCGGGCTGAGGAGTTCACGCTGAGCGCAGAGCCATTCGATGTGGTTACAGTGCTTGATGCAAATATCTACTGGCCGGATCAGCCGGCAGAACTCCGCGAGATCTACCAGCGAGTGCGTCCGGGTGGCCTGCTGGTCATGCGTGTGGTGGACAAGTCGTGGCTGGCTCGCATTGGTGGCCTGATGCAGAGTGTATCAGCTCGCCACGGAGAGAAAGTGCTGCGGCGCGCGTTGAATGATCATCGATTCTCGATGCCGCTGGGAAGCTTTCTGAAAGTCGTGGAAAGCTCCGGATTTCGCGTGATCAGTGCAACTCCAAAGGGGGCGGTGCACAGCGACAGGACGAGTCTGGGTGTGAAGCTGAGCTTCGGCGTGGGCACAGCACTCTGGCATACTCTGGGGCTGTTTGTGGCCCCGGGGGCGGTCGTTGTTGCTGAGCGTCCTGCGGAATAAAAAAGCCACCCGATCAGGTGATCGGATGGCTGCGGTTGTGTGCCAGGGCTGCGGACAGGTATCCCCTGTGATCAGGCGACGCTGGATTCTTCGTAATCCTCAACCTCATCCACGGGGGCCACCGTTGTTTCGTCCGCCAGATCCACGAAGCCCTTCAGGTGTACAGCACGGGTATGGTGCTGCAGTTTCTTGAGCGCCTTGCTTTCAATCTGACGGATACGCTCGCGGGTGACTTTGAAGATGCGGCCCGTCTCTTCCAGAGTGTAGCTGTAACCGTCACCAAGTCCGTAACGCAGCTTGATGATTTCACGCTCGCGATAAGTGAGACTTTTGAGTACGTGGTCAATTTTGTCTCGCAGCATCTGCTTCGCGGCTGACTCTGCAGGACTGCTTTCGTGGCTGTCCTCCAGAAACTCGCCAAAGCTGCTGTCTTCACTTTCGCCCACTGGGGTATCGAGGCTGATCGGATGTTTCCATGTCTTCATGATCCGTTCAGTTTCTTCGATACTCATGCCGACCGCTTCGGCAAGTTCTTCGTTACTTGGTTCCCGTCCGGTTGCCTGTCGTATCTCTTCGGCACGTGCTTTGAGCATTGAGATGCTCTGGAACATGTGCACGGGGATACGAATGGTGCGGGCATGGTCGGCGACAGCGCGAGTGATTGCCTGTCGAATCCACCAGGTCGCGTAGGTTGAGAACTTGTAGCCGCGGCGATACTCGTATTTCTCGACCCCGCGCATCAGGCCTGCGTTACCTTCCTGAATCAGATCCAGGAAGCTGAGCCCACGGTTGCGATATTTCTTGGCGATCGAAACAACTAGTCGCAGGTTACCTCCGGACAACTTCTGCTTGGCATCAGTCCAGCCGGCTTGTCGCTTGCGGATCTCACGGCAGCGACGCAGGAATTGTTTTGGAGATTCCAACAGCAGCTCGACGTACTCTTCGAGCTCTCTCTCGAGGTTTTCTCGTTCAGTGTCAGCGGAACGCATGCCCCGCAGGCAGGCAATATCGTTCAGCAGTTGTTCGATGCGATCACCGATCTGCAGCATTCGTTTCATGATCAGCTGAAGTCGGTGAGTTCGCACGCTGAGTTCTTCGCAGAGCGTGCACATCTTGCGACGGCGGATGAGCATTCGCGATTCAATCAGTAATCGTGCCGGATCATCTTCGGGCAGATCACGGATGGATTGAAAGTCGCTCAGATTCTCTTCGCGGAGCTGATGCAGGGTGCGGAGGTTTGGCTCCATCCGACCTTCGATCTGCTCCTTGCGGACTTCCTCAGTTTCCGATGTTCGCAGGGTTCGTTCGAAGGGGAGTTCACCGCGACGAACTTTCTCAATGATGTCGACCGCTTGTCCGAGAGCATAGTCGGACTCGAGCACATGACGCCGCATGCGCTTACGGGTGACTTCGATCTGCTTGGCGAGGAAGATCTCACGATCCCTGGTGAGCAATGGGATGTTGCCCATCTGGCTCAGATACATGCGAATCGGATCGCGTGAGGAGAGCGCTGAAGTCTCCGGGCCAAGCAGTGCGCGTGCCGCTTTCTCGGCCTGTGCCTGCTTGACTTCCTCCTCCACCGGCTCCGGTTCCAGAGAGATATCCGGATCTTCCTGGAAGTCCAGTGAGTCCTCGTCGAGGGCAATGATGAGGGAGTCGACCATTGCCGGATCGCCACCCTCGTCAGGCAGCCAGGCGTGAGCCTGCTGCACTGTTACAAAGCCTCTTTTAGTTCCGACCTCGATGATCGCCTTCAATCCCGCGTCCAGACGATACACGCAAATCCCCTTATGTCTTTTCCGGTTGATTCTGAGAGAACAGCGTCAAACTTCAGGGAGGGGAACCGTGCCGAACAATTCATTTGTCCTGCAGCGATAACGCCCGCAAAGAAGATGAGTGACGAGTTCTGAAAAAAACCGGCGGGGCTTCCGCCCCCAGCAATGAAACGAGTGTCCATGCCTCCGTGTGAGACAAACGCTTTTTGATTCTTGACAGATCTGTCCGGCAAGCGAGAGTCATCTTTTCATGACCATGACAACTATCTTCGCGGAAAACGAAGGAGTTGACTACCAGATCAGATCGCCTTTTTCAGGATCCCAGCGAGCGTTCCAGTCGTGGTGTCCTGATAACGGGAGCGACAGGTCGAACAGGATACGGACAGTGGTCGAACCGTATTCTGAGCCATCAAACCAGGTCGCCATCGTTCTGTCAGGAAGCAAGCCAGTTTCGCAGAGTCTCACGCCGAGAATGTCTTGCGAAAGAACCGTTGGACGGGTTCTTCAACCGCCTCCTGACAGGGGCACAGCATACCCGCGAATCTGAAAAATCAATCGCCGCAGGACGCAAAAAAACCAGGTTCGAACGATTCAGGAAAATCACAACGAAGGGGACCCACGGTTCTCTCCTCCGTTGAGAAAACTGCTCCCGAACTTTCCTGATGCTCAGATTATTCGCTGTCAGGCATCGATCGTCAATCAATCAGCATCGGATCGCACAGAAAACCCGCTGGTGGTGCTGGAGAAAAGCAGGTGGCTCAGTTGAATGTGGCCGGAAACACCGCGCTTATTTCGGAATCCTCCAGGCAATCGGCGGAGTCTTCATCGGCTGTTGCCGCAAACATGCGGCGGTGGTGTTCCACCTGCTCATTCGGTGAGTGGTCTCTCATGCTGTCGTCGCAGAGCTTCCACATGTCAGCTCCATCGGGAATGAAGAACATGCGAAACCAGAGCATGTTTTCCACATGTTCCTGAGGAGAACGGAGGGAGATTGAGATGCCCGCTTCATACCACTCAAACAGCATCCCGAAGAAGCCGCTGGGAATGTACTTCACAGAGGAAAGGTCGACCCCGATGGAGTGGTTGCCGTCATCACGGACAAGGCGGGAGAGCACATCACGCAGCAGAGAAAGATCGGCGCCGTCCCAGATTTCCATCTCATCGAGGGAGACGAAGGCGGTGTTTCCGTCCTTGTAAAAACTCAACTGCTGTTTCTTGCGTGAACTCATGGTGGTGCACTCCTGCAATCCAGTGGCTCGGTCCCGCAGTCACCAACAGTCGCTGCTGTTGGGTAAGATTCTGCTGTTGGACGGACTGCCAGCGTATCTAAGCAACAGCCGTGCCGAAACTGCCACGTCAGCCGCTCATTGATCCGAATCACCGGTCGCCGCTGCTGCTGCAGGTGGAACCCCGAGTAATTCCTGCTGCAATTCGGGCACCAACTGCAACGACAGACGTTGCCGAATCGCAACACTGGCATCAGAACGTTGCCATTCGGATTCATCTGGCTGGGTTCTGAGCCGAATCAGAACGTGCGTTTCCGCACCTCGGGAGCGCTGACCTGAAGCAATTCCTGCCGTGCGGGCAGGACGCAGAAATGCTGTGTTTCCACCTTACGGTGAATGGCCGTTTTCTGCAGAATGGGGGCTGCTCCAAATTGGCGAAACGGAATTCCTTGCGGCGGGGCGTCGCTACGTCTGAAAGGAGGCAACGGCAAATGAACTACAAACAACTCATGCTGCTGATTCTGACAATCTGGTCAGCAGAGATCCTGACCCGACTCATGTTTGACATCCTCATCACTCCGCGCGTGGAGTACCTGACGTACTATCTTGCCGCAGATGAGGGCAGTTTCCTTGGTGGAAACATTCATCCTGAAGTCGGTGCGCGGGGCTGGCAGCTGGTGACAGCCACGCCGAATCCTGACAATGCCGAGGAGATGATTCTGTTCTTCCAGCGCAAAGTGCTCTTCTGAGCAGCATTTTTCAGGTCATGCTGAGCCCGGCAGACAACTGCTTGTCCACCTCATTGCTCACAATGACTCCATAGTTCACCGCACCCAGCCATCCGGACATGATGATTCCCACGCTGCCAGCGTGGTAGAGTCCGGTGACCTGCTGAGGCAGTTCCTGGCTGACCTTGAGGCCTTCGAACTTGGTGCCGAATGAAGCTCCCATGTAGTGCCGCGTGTAGCGTTCAAAGGTTCCCGGAGTTGCCGCTTCTGTGTGCTCCACGACAGAACGGATGTTGGGCACATATTGTTCGAGACACTGCAGTGTGGTCTCGATGAGGTCTTCCTTTGCTGTGCGATATTCTTCTTCGCTCAGACCTGCCCAGTCGCTGTAGTTGGCATTTGTGGAGGAGACGATCAGCCAGCGGTCGCAGCCGGGGCGCGTTTCCGGATAGTAAAAGCTGAATGTCCGGCTGCTCACCTGTCGGCTGAGCATGGCGTCGATATCGAAACCGCGGTGATCGGAATGGAAGAGCAGGTCTCCACAGGAACGATCAAAGCCCTCCCCGGGTTTCAGTGCCATGTAGACCTGGCAGGAGCTGTTATTCATCCGGATGCTGCGTGTCTCTTCCACAAACGCAGGGTCGAAGCAGGATTCACCGGCCAGATCGAGGATCGTTGAGCGGATGTTGGCGTTGGAAACGACGGCACGACAGCCGATTCGCCGGCCGTTTACAATCACGCCGCTGACTTTTCGATCCGGGCCAACCTCGATCTTCTCAACCAGACAGCGAATTCTCAGGTCGACGCCGTTCTCAATCATCACGTTCTTCATCTTTGTGATCAGTGCGTCGGTGCCACCCTCAAACGTATAAACACCCTTCTGCATGAAGTTCGAAAACACAATCCCGTACGTAATCGCGGGGTCTTCCAGCGTGGAACCGTTGGCATAAGTAATGGGTTCCATCAGCATTCGGACAACGTCATCGCGCCCCGGAAAAAACTCGTCGAACAATTCGCGTGTTGTCTTCTTCTGCTCGTCGAAGAAGTTCATCCCGCGAGCCGTGTCGAAGAACTGGCTTACGCGCTGTGCATCAAGCTGAAAGTTCTCAACAAGAATGCGCGTGAAATCGTCGCGGGTAAATGATGTTCGCAGTGAGAACTGCGGGTTTTCAAAGCGAACTTCCCGGAGCGGAACAATTGAATCCGCGATTTCCTTCGACCAGTACTTGCGACAGCTCTTGATCATGCCCCAGGGGAATCCGTGGAGTGAGATGTCGAAGATGTGTCCCCCGGCACGTTTGAACCACGTGGCCATGCCGCCAAGCTGATAATGATGTTCGAGCAACAGGACACTGTAACCAGCTCGGGCGAGGATGTTGGCGGAAGTCAGACCGGCAAGCCCGCTGCCAATCACCACCACATCGTAGGAATCCCGGGCGCCTGCTAAGAAATCACGTGGCATTGCAAGGAGATCACTGAGGAAAGTAGCGGAAAGAAAGTTGTGTCACGGCTACTGATGTCTGGGCACAGCTGTCTGGGAATCGTTGTCGGAGCAATGCGATCCGGGCACTTTTTTTTCGAGCACTGTCTGGTTGCGGCCAGATGTCGCATCCCGGAAGGCTGGAAGTAATGAGCAGATCTGCGTGCACGGATGGTCAATCGGCAGAATCCGCCGAATGTCATCCCCCGTACGAAGTAGGTAACGGGTCAGAAGGCGAATCTCAAGCCGTGACGGGAGAGCAACCCGTCTTTACCCGATTTGGCAGTATGGGTTAGCATCAGCGGTTCTGAGAATCCCGCCGAGCCGTGGGCTTAGGCAGGATGCCGTTGTGACAAGGTGTCTGCTTCTGTTCGGACACGACAGAACCTCGTCGCGGCGGAGCGTTTCTGAAAACCAAATGAGTAAAATTTGTCGGTGTAACATGCATAAAACCGCAATTCGCATCGTTGTCTTCACACTGGTCATGAGCTTCGCCGGAGAATCACTGCGTGCACAGTCCGCAGAGGATGCTCGAGTGCGACTGTCGCACCCTGGTGTCGATGTGCTCAAGGCTGACCTGCAGAAGATCCTGGATCTCACGGACAAGACCGAACAACGGCAATGGCAGAATATGGCTGACTTCATCGACACGTTTGTCTACGGCGTCGATTACGGAAATCCGCTGCATGTTGAAATCCTGATCGGTGTCGATCCCATCTCCTACCTGCTCATGTTGCCACTGGAAGACGGATTCCAGACCTTCCGGGAAAATATCGAAGGGCTGGGTTATGAGCTGCGACGCGATGCTGATGACACATCCCTGTATCAGTTCAATATGCAATTCGACTCCGGTGCTCCTGCTGAAGGTGCCGACGAGGGGCTGGAGGACCTTGGCTGGATTCGTGTTATCACGGATCCTGAATACATGCTGGGGCTGCTCACCTACAAGAAATCAACACTGGCACAGCTCCGCGGTTTTGTGCTGCAGAGCGCTGTTCCAAAGGACAGTCCGGAGACCGGACTGAGTGCAGAGCTGGAAAACACAGAACATGCAGCGGAATCCATTGCGTCCCGCAGGAAATCGGTGCAGGCATTTCGTTCCGCCAGGATTGATGCCATCATGCAGCGCCCCGATGAAACGGAGAATGCGTGGCAACTTCGAAAGCTCGTCACCCGACATCTGATGGATGAACTCGAACGCCTGCTGGCCGAATCCGCCAATGTCAGACTGCACGCCGATCTGAACGGCGGTGACGATGCGAATCTGGAATTCAGTGGCGATCTGGTCGCGATCAATGGCACACGCCTTGATACAGCCGTCGGCGAATTCAATGCACAGCCAGACATTTTCTCCGGCATCCGCAAGCCTGCAGATTCCGCGCTTTCTCTTCGTATGAATCATCCGATTGATGAGATGCGGCGGGCTGCCGCACTCGAATTTGTGGAACTGATTCAGGGACAGCTGCGGGAACGACTGGCGGATGGTGAGCGGAATGCCAGCCAAAAAGCGGCCATCGGAACGGTGCTCGAAAAGGCAGCGGAACATCTGAACGCCGGGATTCGCGGCGGCTGGCTCAATCTGTTCGTCGAAAGTGTCCCGACTGCCGGTGGTAAGTTCACAACAATTGCGGGCTACAATTCGCCGTCGACAGTGCTGGTTTCTGAATTGCTGCCCGAAATTGCAGCGATCGGATCCAATGCCGAAGTGGAAATGAATGTGGCCACCGCAGGGAATACGGCGATTCATCGGGTGCGACTGGGAAGTGGGATCTCAGAGACCTTTGATCGCCTCTTTGGTGATTCAGAAGACATGTATGTCGGTGTAGCTGAGGATCGGATCTGGCTGGCAACAGGTGCCGGCGCCCTGAAGCAGCTGCAGGAGACAATCGCTGCTGCACAGACTGCAGAGGAAGAGTCCTGTCTGCACCTCGAAGTCAGAATGTTGCCGTGGGCAGAGCAGCTGGTCAGGTTCTACAGCAAGAAGGAAGCGCCGGAAGATTATGAGGAGCTGAACGCCTTCCGAGCAGGTGAGCGTCGACGGGCACGTGCTGTTGAAGCATACCAGCAGGGTGGGGATACCCTTGTCTTTGATGCCCATGTGAAGGATGGACATGTGCTCTCTTCGCTGATCCTGAACACGGGCATCGTGCGATTCATCGGTAAGGAAATGGCATCCTTCTCGAAAGAGAACCTGGCTGTTGAGTGATGCTGTGCCGGATTATCCGCAGACGGACCGGGTCTGTCGCTGATCGCTCAAAGCTCCTCACAAAAGGCCCTCAGGTATGAGCTTCCCGTCAGACCACGAGGATCCGGATCCGGACGGAGAAGATCTGGAAGCCGGTGATATCGGGGATATCGAACTGGCTTACCGACAGGCTCTTGAAGCGCTCGATGCGGCGGAGGAGCAGGTCGGTACCGCATTGATGGAAATTGCCACCGATGACGCCTCAGAGGAGGCTGCCGGTGACGGTCCAGCGGGTGTCTCCATCGGGGATCAGCTGGAGCGGGAACTGCAGGCAACCAAAGAAGTGACGGATGCTTCCAGTCAGACCGTACTGGTTGAAGGTGTTCGACGAGTCTCACCGAAAGAAGTCGTCGAGGCCGCTTTGTTCGTCGGCGGCGATGTATCGCTCACCGCCCGCCGACTCGCTGCACTGATTGGTGAGAGTGTTGATCAGCGTGTTGCCGTTTCCCTGATCGACAGCCTGAATCAGGTCTACGCCCGCGAACGGCGGCCCTATGAGATCCGACTGCATGAGGGTGGTTTCAGAATGGAACTGCGGGAAAGTGCAGCCCGGCTCATTGTTCGTGCTCCGGCTGCCACGAAACGCGATGTTCAGCTTTCGCCGGATGCACTGGAAGTCCTTGCATATGTGGCCTGGAACCAGCCGGTGACTCAGGAGGATCTGGCAACAATCGACAAACCATCACTCTCCGTTCGCCTTCGGCAGTTGCTGCGTTTGCAGCTGATCGTGCTTGAGCGGACTGGTGCCCGCCGATCAGACGTTGCCTACTCAACAACGCCGGAATTCCTGCGCCTGTTTGGCCTTGAGACGATTGAGGATCTGCCTACGGCCGATCTGTTCGCATTGAAATGAGCGATCCATCCTGCCTCAACGGACTGCGTTTTTGCGACAGTCGGTCAGCGTACGTAAGCGACCGAGATTCTCTGCAGGCGGGAGATTCCACAAAATTTGTACAAACTTCCCAGGCTGATGCTTGTCTGCAGATGCGTCGGCTCGTAGATTTCCCGCGTGGGATTTGTGCCCATAAAGATCTTTGATAAGTAGTTGAATGTGGGTTTTCTACCCGGTAGGCTGTACGTTCCACGGCATCAGACGCGCAGTGAACATGTTGTTCAGGGATCTTCTGAGGGTCGGGATTTGCAGCGAGCTGGGCAATGTTCATCACCGGAGAATATCGTCGCACGATTGACGAGCGTTGGCGGATCGCGCTGCCTCCGGAGCTGGCACAAGCGGTGTCTGAAACGGACGGTGCGTTAATTCTGGCAAAGGAGCGAGCGGGCTGTCTGAGTCTATGGCGCCCGGCGGACTGGCAGCAGCGGCTCGACAGCGGGCTGGCTTTACTGCGACAGAAGATTGAATCCGGCCGCATGGAGCAACGATGGTCTGACGTGCAGCGTCTGGGCCGACTGTTGTCGACACGGCATCAGCAGGTCACCTTGTCGGGGCGATCTCGGATGTTGATTCCCGACGGTTTTCGCGACTTTCTGGGAGCCGACGCAGGTGCTGGTGTAGTGGTTGTGGGGGCGGTGATCTGCGTGGAGATCTGGCACCCGGACGCATGGAACAGTGTTCTGAAAGAGGAGATGCCGGATTTCGGCCAGTTGTTCCGTGAACTGACGTTGTGAGCGGATTGATTCAGGAAGGCCCACTGCAGACGATCGGAAGCAGAACGGATCGAAGCAGAAAAGAGTGCTGCTACGGCAGCATCCCTCAATTTGACAGTCTGGGCTCACTCAACATGGCCCGTGGCTGCATGGAAAGAGTCATTCAAGGATGGTCTTTCGGCAGGGACGCCGCTCTTTTCTCTTCGATCCGATTTTTTTTGCGCAGCGTCCGGCGGCGTGCGAACTGAGCTGTCGAATGGTCGGCGTATTACCTTCATTCAAGTCGACGGGCGCTGCGCTCATACCGAAACCGGGATAACCGCAGACAAACGCCACGAAATGCACATGCTGTTCTGGTCAGGAGTGCTGCGTTCGACTACGCTTTCCGATCCGCTGCGCGGAACGCAGCGGGAATGCAGTCGAAGCGCTTCCTGAAGATCGTTTCGGCGTCAACGAACCGAAAAAGTCCGCTCACCACAGGTGTCCTGGGCGCCAGCCCGCCTCCGCTTTCAGTATAGACCGCGTTGGAATAATGCAGATCCGGTCGCAGTGCCCCGGGTGCCGACCAGACCGGTGGGGCTCAGCACCGCAACCCGATCTCGACTGATGCAGTGTTTGCCGGATGCGGTGACGGCGTTTGCCCGGGATAGCTGTTGGCTGGTTCTGCGACAGCTGTTGTTCAGCTGTTGGGCAGCATGGTGATTACGACTCTGACACAATAAGACAATTGATCTGACAAAATAAAATGACATTAGCGGAGCTACTGCAGACACGATTCCGGGCGGATATCCGGCATCGCGGCGCTGCCTATCTGGAAGCTGAAAGAATCACACTGCTGCGAGTCACTGAAGAGAATATCTTCGGTGTAGTGCAGGATGGGGCTGAGTTTCAGACTCAGCTCAGGCAACAGCCAGAGGACGTCGGGCTGTTCTGCACCTGTGAGCAGTTTGCAAAGAGCAAGGTTTGCAAGCATCTGTGGGCCACTGTGCTTGCTGCAGACCATGGTGGCTACGTAAGTGCGTCGTTGCGCCCGGGACGGATTACTCCGTTTCTCGCACCGGCTCCTGTGCGTCCGCTGGCGTTTGACGACAGTGAACTGGCGGCGGAGGTTGCAGCGGACGTGGCATCGGCCCGTAACCGCAGCAAAGCTCGCGCCACGCCGACACGACGCACACTGCGTCCATGGGAGGCACGGTTGGCAGGTCTTTCCGGAGACATGGACGGTACTCCGGGTGGCCAGGGCGACGAGCAGGGTGAGCGGCAGATCTTTTACGAGGTGGATCTGGAAGCCAGCCGCGAATCGGGGCATCTGGTGATTCAGGCGTCACAGCGACAACGTCGTGCTGGTGGGCAGTGGGGCAAGATCAAGCCGTTGAAGATTCGTCCCGGCCAGCTGGACCAGATTGATCACGAGGATGACCGTACATTTCTGAGTTACCTGGGCGGGGCGATTCCGGAGCGTGCCAACTGGTCGACTCAGCAGGCCGAACTGAAGACATCGGCGCACCGCTTTCAGGTACCGTGGGAGCTGGGTCAGAGAATCCTTCCGGA
>JALRDR010001191.1 GCA_023262145.1 Planctomycetaceae bacterium
CCCGGTGAACTCGTCGGCCCGGGTGTGCCTTCAGTACTGACAGACGGCAGGACACCGTTCGTTGCTGAACCACCATTCCCGTCCGGAACTCCGCGCACCGGGCGTCGACTCGCCTTTGCCCGCTGGCTGACTTCACCAGAGCACCCACTCACAGCCCGTGTTTTCGTAAATCGCGTCTGGCAGCATCACTTCGCAGCCGGACTGGTGCGTTCAACTGAGAACTTCGGCGTGCAGGGGGAACTGCCTTCGCACCCGGAGCTGCTGGATTGGCTGGCCCTGCGTTTCATGCAGGATGGATGGAGCATCAAACAGCTGCATCGCCTGATCATGACTTCACACACCTACCGGCAGCAGAGCAAAGTCACAGCAGAAATGCTGCAGCAGGATCCCGAGAATCGACTGTTGTCGATAATGCCGCTGCGCCGCATGGATGCAGAAACACTGCGGGACAGCCTGCTGGCCACTGCCGGACGTCTGCATCTTCGCCAGGGCGGTCCACCGGATCCGGTTCGCGTCCGCAGCAATGGCCAGGTCAGCGTCCTGCCACAGGATGACGGAAACTGGCGACGAAGTATTTATGCTCTGTATCGCCGTACCGAAATCCCTACGATGATCGCCACCTTTGACTACCCGGTGATGGGCCCCAATTGTCTGAGCCGAACGGTTTCCTCCGTCGCACAGCAACCCCTGCTGCTCAGCAACAGTGCGCATGTCCATGAACTTGCGGCGTCCTTCGCGGCTCGAGTGGCTGAGTCGGCAGGGAAGTCCGTGCCCGATCAGGTGCGCAGTGTCTCCCTGATTGCACTCGGCAGAGAACCTACGGCAGAAGAGCTTGAAATTGGCTGCAACGCCCTGCAGACACTCACAGAACTCAGCGGAAATGACCCGCAGGCCGCGTTGCAGGCGTGGTGTCACACCGTTCACAACTCCGCAGCATTCCTGTACATCGACTAGACTGTTCCCATGTCACAGACAATGCCGACACAACCCGGACGTCGAGATTTCTTTGCAACCACTCGCAACGGTCTGCTGGGTGCTGCGCTCACACAACTGTTCTGTGAGGATGATTTTGGAAGCTCAACGCTGGCAGCAGCAGACCATCCACGCAGCCTGCATCAGGACACACTGGCTCCTCGCCCCACACATCACACGCCTTCAGCAACGGCAGTAATTCAGCTGTTCATGAATGGCGGCCCCAGCCAGATGGATCTGTTCGATCCCAAACCTGTGCTGAATCGAATGGACGGGCGGCCCTACCCCGGAAATGTGGAAGACATCGGAAATCAGGGCACGAACGACGTGGGCGTGATGATGGGTGGTCAGTACCCCATGGCACAGCATGGCGATTCCGGTATGTGGATGGCCAATGTACTTCCGCATACCGCGCAGATGGCTGATGACATCTGCATGATCCGCAGCATGTGGACGGATCACCCCAACCACGACAATGCATTGTATCGCATCCAGAGCGGTCGCTTGTTTATGGGCTATCCCACTCTCGGTGCATGGACTGTCTACGGTCTGGGATCAGAGAACCGTAACCTGCCGGCCTACGTGGTCCTGAATGACCCGCTCGGGCCTCCCAAGAACGGCTCCCGTAACTGGACTTCCGGATTCCTGTCACCGATTTTTCAGGGTACGCCCTTCCGCCCTTCCGGCTCACCGATCCTGAATCTGACTCGTGGCTATCAGCGGTCTCCCGAAGTTGCCACAGCAGCTGCGCAACTACTGCAGCAACTTGATCGAATTCACCAGCGTGATCGTCCGTTTCGCCCCGAACTGAATGCCCGCATTCAGTCCTACGAGCTGGCTGCAGGGATGCAGCTTTCCGCAGGTGAAGCCCTGGATCTGTCAAAAGAATCCCGGGCAACGCAGCAGGCCTACGGTATTGGCAGCGAACCCACCGACTCCTACGCCCGCCGTTGTCTGCTTGCCAGACGGCTGGTGGAGCGTGGTGTGCGGTTTGTGCAGATCTTCATGGAAGAACAACCATGGGACAGTCACGTGGATCTGGCATCCAATCATCGCGCCGTCTGTGAACGCACGGACCAGCCTGTTGCGGCACTGCTGGCCGATCTGAAGCAACGCGGACTGCTTGATTCGACACTGGTGGTCTGGGGGGGCGAATTCGGTCGCACTCCTACCTCTCAGAAATCCGGTAACGTGTACACCGGCCGTGACCATAATATGCAGGCGTTCTCCAGCTGGATTGCCGGCGGCGGAACCAGAGGAGGAGTAACCTGGGGCAGTACCGATGACTTCGGGCACAGCGTCAGCGAAAACCCCGTCAGCGTACACGACTTTCACGCGACAATTCTGCACTTGCTGGGACTGCACCACCAGGAGTTGTTTTTTATGCGGAACGGACTGGAAGAACGCCTCACCGGTGTCGAACCGCCACGTGTAGTGAGTGAGATTGTACGGCACCCGCCGTCCAGTGGCTGAAGTTCCCGGTCCTGAAACCGTACACCCGCAACTCACTGAGCTACCACTGCAATGACACAGAACACCCTCGCCCACACCACTCTGCCCGGTTGTAACCGACGTCGGCTGCTGCAACTGGCGGCGGGAATTTCCGCCATGACCCCAACACTCGCGCCGCTGCTCGCCAGAGATCAGCAGCACACCGGGAAAATGCAGCCGATCATTGACTGCAACGTAAGCCTGTTCCACTGGCCGTTCCGTCGCCTGCCGCTGGATCAGACACCGCAACTGCTGCAGCGATTTCATGCCCTCGGCGTCAATCGTGCCATCGCGGGAAGCTTTGAAGCCATACTGCAGAGAGATCTTTCCGCTGTGAATCGTCGACTTGCGGCGGAATGCAGAACCAGCGAAGTTCTGCTTCCGGTCGCTGCCATCAACCCTGCAGTTCCCGGCTGGCAACAGGATCTGCAGCTGTGTACTGAAGAACTAAAAATGTCAGGAATTCGCCTGCTGCCTCCGGCTCATGGGTACGATCTGCAGCACCCGCACCTGAAAGAGCTCTTCCACACAGCAGCAGCAAGCAATCTCTTCATCCAGATTGTCGTATCACTGGAAGATCCACGTACACAGCCGGAGCTTTTCAGAACGCCGGAGATCAGCCTCCTGCCACTTGTCGACTTGTTACGAGATACTCCCCTACTGCGTGTGCAGCTGCTGAACGCAAGGAACAGTTCATCCCTGACCAGCATCCTGCAACAACTTCCCGCAGTGCAAACCGACATTGCTCGCTGCGAAGGCACAGATGGGGTGCCACGGCTGGTGCAGCAACTGCCTGAGCGACAGGTTGTCTTTGGCAGCCACGCCCCGTTCCTGATTCCGGAAGCAGCGTTGATTCGCACCCACGAATCATCATTGCTGAGCAGGGATCAGATTCAGCAGGTGCTGCACACAAATGCGGCCGCATTTCTGCAGGAGGTCCGCCCATGAACGTTGACCAGCATGCAACTGGCCTGCCGGACGCTGCCACACTCGACAGTCTGGAGATCTGGGACTCCTATTTTACTCCCTCGTTTTCGCATCCCGGCAGCGATGGTTTCAGCGGCCTGCAGCAGGACATCCAGCGTTCACAGTCTGCGATCAGCAAGGGACATCTGCGCAGACTCTGCTACTTTGCTCATGTTGGCGTCGGAACCACCACAGATGCCGATCTGGAACGACTGCTGAATACCCGCCCGGACATCGTGCAGCAGCCACTGCAGATGTGGCCGGAACTGCTGCTGGGGATGATCCAGATCAATGCCGGTCGACCACAGCAGTCGCTCGATGCAATCAATCGCTGGATCGCAGACGGACCGATGCTGGGTGTATACTTCCCGGGTGGAGGTCCTGCTGCGACATGCTGCACACACCCGAATATGGAACGGCTCATCGATCGCATTCATCAACTTGGTGCTGTCATCATGCAGCACACATGGAACAAGACCGGTGGCAAACAGGGAGCCGGTGAATCAACTCCGGAAGAACTGGCAATGCTCGCCAGTCGGTTTCCCGAACAGAAGTTTCTCTGTGCCCATGCCGGCGGAGAATGGGAACGTGGCCTCCGCGCCGTGCGAGCACAGCCCAACGTCCTGGTGGAAACATCAGGCTTCGATGCAACAGCAGGATTCATTGATATGGCCGTCCGTGAACTGGGTGCCGAGCGCATCGTCTTTGGCAGTCATCTGCCCGGCAGATCCCTCGGAACAGAACTCAGCAAGGTCCTCACAGCAGACATCAGCCACGAGGAAAAACAGCTGATTTGTGGTGC
>JALRDR010001195.1 GCA_023262145.1 Planctomycetaceae bacterium
CGCTGTCACAACGCGGAGCGGCAGGAGGGTGAGTTCCGGCTGGACACTCTGTCTCGTGACTTCAGTGACATGTTTGTGGCGCAGCGCTGGGGCGAAGTCCTGTTCCGTATGAACTCCGGGGAGATGCCACCACGCGACGAACCGCAGCCCGGTGCGGAGGAGCTTGGTGCGGCGGCGGACTGGATTGCCGGACGCATGGATGAGGGGCGTGCGCAGCGGATGGCGAAACGCGGTCCGGTCTCGCATTATCGGCTCAGCCGTGACGAATACGCCTGCGTCATTTACGACCTGCTGGGGGTTCATTTTGACGTCCGCATGCCCGGGGCGCTCAACGAGGATCCACGTTGGCACGGGTTTGATCGCATCGGGTCCATGCTGACGTTGTCTCCTTCGCATGTGACGCGATACCTGGCCGCGGCTGATACGGTTCTGCAGCAGGCGTTTCCCGCGCAGGTACCGGCGTCTGAGCTGCAGCGGCAGGCTGCGGAAGCACCGGAGCGGTGGCTGCTGCTGCCCGGCTGGCAGCAGGGAAATCTGAATATCCGCCACGCGGGGCTGTATCGCATTCGCGTGCAGCTGAGCGGACTGCCGTCGTTTACCGGTCGGCTGCCGCGTCTGTCCATCTGGAACAACAGCCTGCGGCGTGCGGAAGTGGGACGCGATGTGATGGCTGCAGAGCTGGAGCCGACAGTCATTGAGATTGAGACATTTCTGCCGCAGGGAACTTTCCGACTGACCAGCGAAGCACCCGGCAAACTTGATGACGGACACACACTCGGGTCAACGCCCCAGCAAGTGACTCGACTGGATGAACTGCAGCTGCTCCCGAAGGGTTACAAGCTGTTCACGGATGAGCCGCAACGCAGGCCAATCTTTCCGCTCCTGCTGGTCGACTGGGTGGAATACGAAGGCCCGATTCTGCCGGCCTCGGATCAGCAGAAGCGGGAGGCTATGTATCCGGCGGTGGAGAACGATCTGACTGCGGCACGCGCATCGCTGCAGCATTTTATCCGTCGCGCGTGGCGACGTCCGCCGGGAGATCAGGAGATCGAGCGTTACCTCAGCCTGCTGCAATCTGAACTTCAGACAGGTGCGGACTTTCGATCAGCATATTTGTCCACCATGGCTGGAATCATGGCCTCCGGAAATTTCTATTACATTGTGGAGGGGTCCGCAGAACAGCCGCGGGCACAGATCAACGATCTGGAGCTGGCCTCGCGACTGTCATTTTTCCTGTGGAGTTCGCTGCCAGATGCAGAGCTGACAGAACTGGCGGAACGCGGCGAACTGCATCAGCCGGACGTGCTGCGGGAACAGTTGCGGCGGATGCTGGCGGATCAGCGGGTCAATCGTTTTCTGGATACCTTTCCGAAGCAATGGCTGCAGCTGCACCGCGTGGGCATGTTTCCCCCGGATCCGGAGCTTTATCCCGATTACGACGCGTGGCTGGAGCAGAGCATGATTCGGGAAACGACCGAGTTCTTCGCCGAGGTGTTTCGGAAGAATCTGTCGATCGGCGAGTTTCTGGATTCCGACTGGACCGTGCTCAATTCACGTCTGGCGATGCATTATGGAATCGAGATGCCGACCACCACGGAGTTCCGTCGCTTTACACCGGATCTGCAGCACCACCGCGGCGGAATTCTCACCCAGGCGTCGGTCCTGTCACTGACATCCGACGGAACGCGGCAGCGACCGGTCCATCGTGGCGTCTGGATATCGGAGGCGATCTTTGGGCGAACTCCCCCACCACCGCCCCCGAATGTGGATCCGTTGGAGCCGACGCCGGGCGATCAGCCAAAGGCCACCATCCGGCAGCAGCTTGAGGCACATTCAACGCACGCGATCTGCGCATCCTGTCACCAGAAGATTGACCCGCTGGGGTTTGCCTTTGAGAACTATGATGCGATCGGACGTTGGCGGACGGTAGAGAAGAGCTCCGGTGGCACAGGTGCAGATCCTCCTGTTGTGGCTGTCGGAACTTTTCCGGACGGCGACAGCTTTGCTACACCGGAAGAGTTCCGGAAGTTGCTGGCTGGTGATCCGGGGCGATTTGCAGCAGCGTTTGTGGAGCATCTGGCCACATTTGCTCTGCGGCGAGTGATGACAGTCGACGATCGCGAGCAGATTGAGGCCATCGCGGCAGTGGCGGCAGAGAAGGAATACCGCCTGCAGGCACTGATTCAGGCATTGGTGATGTCGAATCTTTTTCAGCAGCGTTAGCAGCGGCCCTGTCATCTGTTCAGGGCTGTTGCCGCCGCATCACCACCATCAGACCGGCCTCGCTGCAGCAGCTTGTCGGGCAAACGCCGGGGCCGGGCATGTGACGGGGTCGGGCATGTGACGGGTACCGGGCATGTGACGGGTATCGGGCAGCGGGAGGCGCGGCAGCAGCGGGCCAGGCAGCGCGAGGCCCGGCAGCGCGAGGCCAGGCAGCGCGAGGCCAGCTGGCGGATGTTGCGGGAGGATTGATCCGCCTGGCGCACAGAAAAAGCAGGGACCGGAGCAAATTGCTGCCTGCGCCCTGCTTTCTACAATCTGCCCGAGACAACGTCCGAAATGCAACCGCCGCAGAACACCCGCCAGGAGATCGCTGCGGAGAGATACCCGCCCGGAACCGGAGCGGTGTTGTCTGACTTCACCGCCAGTCAGGAATCTGCCGGCGATGCGATGGCTGAGGTTCCCTGGATCAGGGGTTCATTGACGGCGTTCCGGAGCTGGTTGCGGCTTCGCTGGAGTAGCTGTCACCCATTTCCGGTGGGCTGTCTGGATCGATCTCTTCTGAACCTGTCGGGGTGCCGCCTGGGGTTGGGTCGTCAGAATTGCCGGATGAACCGGAACCACAACCGGGCACGGTGACCAGAACGAGTGCTGCCAGCAGGAAGGAATGAAGCATCATTTTCATCAGTTTGATCCTTTGTGTTCGCAGAATTATGCCGCCGGGAAACAACTGCAGGTCGCTTCACGATACGGGCAGGATACGGGCAGGAACTTAATCGCAGGCGGGCTATTCGCCGCGCACGCATTAGACTTTCGTCAGCACTGTATTACAATCCCGCACCTGCTTGAAATCTCACCAATGCCTGCTCTGATAGACGGCTGATCATGTCTGGGAACCGCCGCAAACTGTCCCTGATCATTCTGAGTGCCGTGTTTGTGCCTGTTGTAGCAGGGTTCATGTTCGTGCCGGGTTGGCTGGAATCTCGCCGCCTGGCTCAGGTAGCCAATCTGGAGCAGCAGTGCACCGCTCTGGCAGCCGAAGCAGACTGGGCAGGTCTTGAACTCGTTTCCCGGCAGTGGACTGAGCTCGACCCGCAGGCTGCAGATGCGTGGCTCAATCTTGCCGAGGCTGTTCAGCAGCAGGGGCGACTGGTCGAAACCATTACATACCTGCTGCAGGTTCCGCAGCAGGATCCCAAAGCCCGCCATGCATTTCTGTACGCATCAGAGATGCAGCTTGGCGAAGCGCGGCAGCCGTCAGCAGGCATCGAGACACTGGCACTCCTGCGAACCATGGCACCGGCCGCGGAACAGGTCCGCAGTAAGCTGATTTCTCTGTTTGCCATGACACTGCAGCGCGAACGGATGATCGAGGAGATCAGGGATGCGATCCGCTACCGCGCGGAGCCACCGGAGGCCTACGTATACCTGATGATTGCCGATCACCTCAGCTTTACCAACGGATTTCAGCTGAACACGCAATGGCTCGCAGCAGAACCGGATTCAGAGCTGTTTGCAGTGGCACGATCTCTGCAGCTGGCAGATACGCTGCGCAAACTTGAAAAAACATCACCGGAAACGGAGATCCAGCGGGAGGCTGCCGAAAGAGAGCTGGAAACGTTGCGAACCAGGTATCCACAGAATCGGACGCTCATTCTGGCTGCATTGCGTGCCGCAATTGACGAAGAAGACATCGATCGTGCGGGACAGCTTTTGAACACTCTGCCGGAAACCCTGCAGCCCGACAGTCTGTCGCTGAGGTACAGTGGCTGGCACCTCATGAAGACCGGGAAAGCCGCTGCAGCGGAACAGGCTTATCTGCAGTCGATTCGCCTGCACCCGCTGGACTGGCACGCCTGGCATGAACTGGCGATTGTGCTCCGACAACAGGCTCGACTGACCGACGCCGAAGCAGCCGCCGAACTTGCCATCATCGGCAAGGAAATTCGCAAAGACTGCATGGCACTTCCGGACGCAGCCCGAGCGAATCGCGAACTGCTGGCGCGGATGCTGTCATACTCCGCAGCAGTCGGTGCCAGCGACGTTGCTGCAGCCATTCGCCTCCGGCTGGGCAGCGACACCCTTCCCTGATCCGGCCGCACGTCAGTGATCGTGCTGCGCGTGAGTGATCGTGCTGCACGTCGCCGATCCTGTAGAA
>JALRDR010001202.1 GCA_023262145.1 Planctomycetaceae bacterium
CGTCGTCATCGATCTGTTCATGAACATCGACGACTTCCACGAGGTAACCGGCAAGGCCGGCTCCCCTGCCGCCGACCATTACATGTTCCTCCGCATCGGCGAGTATTACTTTTTCCATGTCTTTGAATTCTTTGAGCTGGCCGGGCCAATTCTGATCGTCGTGTCGGTCATCGCAATCCTCGGACTGCTGCAGAAAAGCTCTGAGACATTTCCACTGCTGGCCGCCGGAATCCCGACATTCCGCCTGCTGCGACCGCTGCTTCTGGCAGCCGCCATTCTGAATCTTGCCCTGATCGCTAATCAGGAATTTGCCGTACCTTCGCTGGCCGTCCAGCTGCAGACACCACGCGGCAGCCGCAATGTGGAAATTCAGCGAGTGGAACCAGTTTACGACTACACCAATTCCCTGATGCTCATCTCCGGTGATCGTGTCCTCGTCGAATCGCAGACGATCGTGAATGCCAGCTTCTCCATGCTGGAAAGCAATCTGAACACTCAGCCGTTTGTCCTGAAGGCGGAGACCGCCCGATTTGTGGAACCCACTGCCGCCGGAAAGACTCGACGAGGCTACCTGCTGCAGAATCTGACCGATGAGTTTGATCCGACTATCCTGACGGATGCGGGGCGGGAGCGAATTGTCCTTTCCCCCGATGGCAACGACGTATTCATCGCTTCGGAACTGAGCTTTGACGAACTCTACAATCGAGGACAGAACCTGCACCTGCTCTCCTCCAGCCAGCTGGTACATCGAATCCGCAATGCATCAACCGGCAGTATGCCACTCCGCGGACAGTCCATGGCACTGCACTCTCGTATCACCCGTCCAATCATCTGCCTGCTCAGCATCACGATCGCGCTGCCACTGGTCATCCGCCGAGAATCCACCAGTCTGATTACCAATATGGCTGTCTGTGCCGCCGTACTCGGCGTCTTCCATGCGCTCGGCCAGGGCTGCCAGCTGCTTTGCACTGCCGGACTGCTGGAACCGGATCTCGCCGCGTGGCTGCCCGTAATTGTCAGCAGCATTGCCAGCACCTGGACCGCCGCAATCGTCCAGACCTGACTGCCCACAGCAGTCCGGCAATGTGCTCAGACAAACCCTGCTGCAGCCGCGGTCGAGGAAGTATCAGACCGTGCAGATACTGCGGCGCTGCAGAATGAGCAGACTGCTGCACCAGAAGACCACTGTCAGTATCAACAGCGTGACAACATCAGCGGCCGGAAATTCTCCCGCACGAATTATGATCGCGGGCCGGTAGTATTCCATCACTGACAGCCATGCAATGAACTTTGCCCACTCCTGAAACTGAGCCAGGAAGTTCAGCAGAAACGACAGCAGCAGCAGTGCAAACACAATCCCGATCGCACGCCCCCGACGGTCACTGCAGGCAGAAATCAAAAAGGCAAAACCTCCCACCGCCAGATACAATGCCGCCAGATTGACCAGAACCCGAAACGCATCAATGGGAGCCAGTCGCATCTCGGGATGCACAAACGATGAGGCAATGAAATGTCCGATCAGTCCGCCGCTGAGGATGACCATGCCGGATACCATCCAGCCCACTGTCTCAGCCACAAAAATCTTCAGTCGTGATACCGGCAGACACAACAGAAAATCTGCAGTCCCTCGATCCACCTCCGCAGCCGGGATCCGGGAACAGTACATCAGCTCATGCGCCCAGATCAGACTGAGCACCGTTGGATGCGTCCACAGAAATGCCTGCGACAGCCCGGAGGAAATCTGATCGCCCGGATCAACACCCAGCAGGGCGGTAATCAAGGGCTTGATCAGCGGCAGTCGATCAAACACTTCGTGAATATTCCCGAGCACCTTCGGCAGCAATGCCGTCAACAGCCCCATGACCAGCATCAGGCCAAGGCTGAACCACACCACCGACCATTGAATCTCGTAGCGGATTTTCTGCAGCAGTCCACGCATTCGCCGGTTACCCCTGCTTGCCGCTGTATGGCTGAACGGACACTGCCTCCGGCCGCTGCCTTACGCCGCCGCCATCATCCTCGTAATACATGCGGAACAATGTTTCCAGCGAAGGGGGACCGACTTCCAGATCCTCAAATCCCCGGGATACGGCCCACGCCAGCACACCAGCACTGCTGCCACAAAACTGCAGCACGCAGGTACGGTCTCGCTGCCCTGGAGGTACCAGCAGCTCCAGCTTGCCAGCAGCATCCTGCCCCGGAACAACGAGCGGTGTACAACCGGACGGCCACTCCGTCGGGACCGCCTGCCCCGGCCGCAGCCGCAGCCGCAGCTGCCTGGGAGCATTCCGCTGCAGTTCCGCAACCGCTCCGTTTTCAACCAGCTGCCCATGGCGAATCATCGCAACGCGATCACAGATCGCCTCGACTTCGCTGAGCGTATGGCTGGAGAACAATACAGTGGATCCTGCCTGAGCACGCTCGCGCAGACACAGCATCAAAGTATCCTGCATCAGCGGATCAAGACCCGATGTCGGCTCATCCAGAATGAGCAATTCCGGATTCGCGGCCAGTGCCAGAACGAGTGCCAGCTTCTGGCGATTTCCCCGCGACATCTTTCGCGCCGGTAAACCAGGCTCCAGACGAAATCGCTCCGCATACTCCATTCCGGAACGCGTCAGGTCGCGGCCATGAATTCGGCCGACAATCTGCAGCCCCCGCTGCAGATTGAGCCACGAATACAATCTGACGTCGCCGGGGACATATCCGGTTCGACGACGTACATTCACACCATCTCGCCAGCAGTCCAGCCCCAGCATTCGAGCTGATCCGGATGCGGCTCGAAGCAGTCCCATCAGAATTCGAATCGTTGTCGACTTGCCAGCGCCGTTGGGGCCCAGAAATCCAAAGATCTGCCCCGGCTCAACCGTCAGACAGACTCCTTCAATTCCTCGCCGACGCCCGTAGACGTGAGTCAGTTCGCTGATCTCAATTGCTGTCATGCTCAATTCCGCTTCGGATCTTCCGCCCCGCAGCCCGCTGCGAAAGAATAGTCCTGCTGCCGCTCGTTCACAATTCGCAGCTGGCTCACAGCTCAACAGGGACACTTACGTACCAGTCCTGAGACACCTGCAATTTCCCGCCCCCTGTCAGAACACCTGTCAAACTCCTATGATGACAAGGCTTCGGCAACTGCCGCGCTCCAATGTCACAAGGCCTGTTTCTCCATGTCGATCGATCTTCAGGACACCATCACCGCCGTCGCATCTCCCCCAGGGCCAGCGGCTCGAGGGATCATTCGGATCAGCGGCCCCGAAACCCCACTGGTGATTCAGAGGATCTTTCGAACCAACTCACCACACGATTTGTGGCAACAGGCGAAACTGCCTCGCCGCTGGCCCGGTACAATCACACTGCCAGACTTCGATACACCAGTCCCCTGCGACCTGTGCTACTGGCCGACCAACCGCAGCTACACCGGCCAGATCATGGCGGAACTGCATCTGATCGGTGCTGTCCCGATCCTCGAAGCGCTGGCTGAGGAAATCTGTCGCTGTGGAGCACGCCTGGCTCGACGCGGTGAATTCACACTTCGCGCCTTCCTCAGCGGACGCATTGATCTGCTCCAGGCAGAAGCCGTCAATGAAGTCATCCACGCCACCGATCATGAAGAACTGCAGACCGCACTCAGCCAGCTGGGTGGAGGCATCACCGGACGGCTGCAGGAACTTCGCACGGACCTGATTGCACTCATCGGCGACCTGGAAGCCGGACTCGACTTTGTTGAAGAAGACATCCAATTCATCAGCTCCACGGACGTGCAGCGACGCATCCAGCTCGCGGTCCAGCTTGTCCATAACCTCGCCAGCGACTCTGCAACGGTTCTTCCCGCAGGCTACCACCGCCGTGTCGTTCTGACAGGTCAGCCCAATGCCGGAAAAAGCACGCTGTTCAATCGACTGGCAGGAACAGAACTGGCTGTGATCACTGAGGTGCCTGGTACCACACGCGACTTTGTCAGCACCAGCGCAACTTTTGGCGGCCAGCAGGTAGAACTGATCGATACTGCCGGAGCAGAAGATCACCGCGATCTGATCGAATTGCAGTCACAGCAATTCCGACAGGAGCAGACTGCTGCCGCTGACCTGATCGTCTGGTGCCGGTCAATACTCCTGAATCCACAACAACAGCAAGACGACGAATCCCTCAGACTGGACAGCCTGCAGCCCGCACAACACTGCCTGACGGTGCTCACTCAGTGCGACCGCCAGGAAGCGCTCGACACTGCAGACCATACGTCGGCCGATGAGCAGTCGCTGACAAACGCCCCGCGAATCAGTGCACTGACAGGACTGGGCATCGAAGAACTCCGGCAGACGATTGGCGATCTGCTGCGCCGTCGAGGATTCGCACGCACGGAACTTCTGGCAACTTCATCGGTTCGCTGTCGTGAGAGTCTGCGGCGGGCTTTGCAGGCACTGCAGACAGCCATGCAAGCTGCAACGTTGCAGGAGGGCGATGAACTGATCTCGCTGGAACTGCGAGCAGCCCTGAGAGAATTGCAGAGCATCCTCGGTGAAATCTACACGGACGATCTGCTGGACCACATCTTCAGTAATTTCTGCATCGGAAAGTAATCCGGACGGGCAGCCTGCAGTCAGGAAGCCTGCAGTCAGGCTGGCCCCGTTCGCAGGACCGACCGACTGGCCGCGCACCAGACTGCCCGATGCCAACTGATGACTGCTGCCAACCGATGATTGCTGCCAACCGACAACCGCGGATCTGCTCCGGCGATCCGGATCAGGCGAACACTGGCGCAAAAAAATGGCCGCCGGCTATGAACCGGCAGCCCATGTCAAAGCAACTTACCCGACCAGGACTCGAACCTGGAATAACAGAACCAAAATCTGTTGTGTTGCCAATTACACCATCGGGTAGTGGATCTGCAGGATCTTAGTCGTTGCGCAGACGCAGCCCGGCCTCCGTGAGCTTCTGGCGGATCTCGTTGAGTGAAGTGACTCCGAAATTGCGACTGGACAACAGTTCGTCCGGCGTTCGCTGGCACAGCTGCCCAATGGTCTGAATCCCCAGACGACTCATACACTTGCGAGAACGCACAGACAGGTTGAGTTCGCTGACGGACTTTGACATCAGTGCCTGCTCTTCCGGAGACAGGCTTTGATCCACAACGTGCTCGCGGGAGTGGATCTTGTGCAGGTTCTGGCCAATTCGCAGACCGTGAGCGGCGAGCAGTTCCCGAATTTCCATCAGGGAAGTCTCACCAAAGTTCTTTCCTGCCAGCAACTCCTGCTCGCTGACTTCTGTCAGGTCGCCGAGCGTACCAATTTCCATCGCCTGCAGGCAGTTGCGACTGCGTACAGAGAGTTCGAAGTCGGTCACAGGCCGGCCGAGCAATTGCTTCATGCGGGCTTCCTGCTTTGCCGAATCTTCGTCGTAGTACATTCCCTGAGTCGCTTCGATGTCCTTCAGGTACAGCTCTGCATACTCATTCCTGGGGTCAAATTCGATCACACGTCGGAAACAGAACGCCGCAGCCTCGTAGTTCTCCCGGTCCTCATACAGAAGCCCAAGATTGAGCAGTGCACCGGAGTAAAAAGGAGGGCGGGCCAGAGAGCGCTCGTAGAGACGAATTGCTTCATCATCGTTGCCGCGCAGAGCATTTTCGGCGGCCAGCCAGAACAAAGCGCGGGAATGATGAGGGTCCATATCGACGGCACGTTCGAAGTATTCCACTGCAGTGAGCGAATCCCCGCGATCCGCCCAGATGCACCCCATCTGGAAGGAATACTCTGCGCGGCTGGCTGCAGAAGCGGCAACGCTGCGGAGCAGTTTTTCAGCACCGTCCACATCACCAGAGGCTCGGATGGCACCGGCGCGACGCAGGGCACAACCAATCGGATCCACACCAGCACCCGCAGCAGCGTCAAAACGATCGGCTGCTTCCAGAGGCCGACCAAGTGATGTCAGACATTCGCCATGGACGAAAATCGCAACACCGTCCTTGCTGACCTGCTTCAGGAAAACGTCAGCCTCAGCCTGACGAGAAAGCAGGAATGTCGCCACACCGGCACGCGCGAGCACTGAATCCTTTGATTCGCCGGCATCGATCCGGCGGGCCAGATCTCCCGCAGCCTGACGCACTTCGGTCAGTTGGGGAGTCCCGACTGCCAGTTCCAGTTGACGCAACTGGTCCAGAGTCAAAGGACTGTCTGCTTCCAGAATCTCTTTGATATTTACGTTAGCTGAAGACACTGCGGATTCTTCCTGAGAATTCTGCCCAAAACCATCACACCAGATCAAAGACACCGCTCAAAGATCTGTCGGATCAAGGACGACGGGTCTACTGAGTACTTTCATATCCAACTGGAGAACGTCACCGACTATGCATCATCGCCTGCACGTTATCAGTCTCAGCATGACGCCTGCACGTCCGTGCCCAGAACCATCACACGCAAAACCAGGAGATTTCGCAACCAGACCACGGACCGACTGCCTGAAAAGTACGACCACAGAGAAAAAGTACTGCCACAGAGAATCAGAAAGACGCTCAAACACGTTTGGCGTCCCGGCAATCCTGCCCAAACAGAACTGCCCGCTTCCCCGTCTGACAATTCCAATTCCCGTTCCCGTTCCCGTTCCCGTTCCCGTTCCCGGACTTCCCGTTCCCGGACTTCCCGACAGCACTTTTTCCTGAAAGCACTTCAGAGCACTCTACAGGATTTTGCGAGAGAAATGACGTTGGCACCGAAACCACGAAGAACACTTCGGGATCTGCAGGGTTCAGCGGCCACTCACGCGATTTACACCTGAAATCAATCAGCAACTGCTGCTGAATGCCACCGGTGACCGCCCCAGTCGGATTCCCGACAGGTGACTGCTCGCATGGATAAACCCCCTATCCTAATCCCGAAACTCCTGTGCGACAAGCGTATGTGACCCCTTACACCTGTCGCCGATCACTCTGAATTCGTGCCCGGATCGGTCACTGTCAGGCACTTACTGCAGAAATTCCGGCCGGCCGCATCGATTTTCCCCGTTCCTGCAACAATGGTTCCTGCCAGCAGACACGAGTCCCACAATCATAAAACCAGTAAAAAGACACATCCCTGAGCATTTTGCGTGCATTTCCACGCAGTTTTGGACTCACGTGAAAAGCCTCACCGCAGCAATCCTCTGACACAGAACTTGCCTGCCGGTTTCTTTCCGCAAATCTGTCTGAGCCCGGCGTGGTGGAATTACCGATTTTGAGAGAGACACCATTGTGAAGCCACAGCGTTTCTCGTTAGGATCTACGCAGCACACACTCGAAGCCTGCAATACTCGGCAGACGGTTCGCTGTTACAGACGTTTTGTTACAGACGTTTTGTTACAGACGTTTTGTCACAGACCTTTTGTCACAGACCATTCGCTGCTCACAACTCGTGGCAGGGCTTACAAACAGGCACTGGGCCTCACAGGCATGCCCTGGTATGCCGTTGTAGCGTCAACACGCGATCTGAATCTCTGTTTTACTGGTAATCTCCCTCCCTCAGATCTCCTTCCTTTCAGTCTCCATCAGGAGCGTACCATGCTGGTTATTCCGGGACGTTTTGGAAAAGACACCTGCGACGGTTACTCTCGCCGTGCCATGATGCGGGTCGGTTCGTCCGCCCTTGCCGGACTCAGCACAGCAACATTGCTGGAACGTGCTGCAGGTGCTGCAGAGACTGAAGAAGAGGCGCGCTACGGGGGCAAAGGGTTCGGGGCTGCAAAAAGCGTAATCCTGCTGTACCTGCAGGGAGGCCCCAGTCATCTGGATCTGTGGGACCCCAAGACTGGCGTTCCGGACAATGTTCGCAGCGTATTCAGCAACATCGACACGAAAATTCCCGGTGTGCAGTTCTCCGAACTGCTGCCGAACCTGGCTCAGCAGATCGATCGAGCCACGCTGATCCGGTCTCTCAGCTACACGCCTGTCGGCCTCTTCAATCACACGGCGGCCATCTATCAGATGCTCACCGGCTACACCGCCGACAAAGTCAGTCCCTCCGGACAACTTGAGCCCCCCAGCCCCAAGGACTTCCCGAACTTCGGATGCAATATCGTCAAGCTGCGTCCACTGGAATCCCCCATGCTGCCGTTCGTCATGATGCCGCGGCCGCTGCAGGAAAGTAATGTCATCGGCAAAGCCGGAACCGCCGGCTTCCTCGGACGCGCTTTCGATCCGTATTACCTCTACCCCACCGGCGGTGATATGGAAATGGATAAGATGGAGAAGATTCAGGTCGCTGACCTGACACTCCGTGAGGAAGTTCCGCTGGAGCGAATGTCTCGCCGAGCGTCCCTGCGTGATTCCATCACAGCCGGGATGAAGTCCATGGACCGCGCCGTAGAACGATACGCCCTGAATGAATACTACGAAAAAGCGCTCGGCCTGGTCCTCTCCGGAAAAGCGCGTGAAGCACCACGATGTAGATTTCGGACAAAGCGGGGTCTTTTTCTTGGCAGTCGGCCAGCTTGCCAGGCAAACCCATGCCATCGAGCACCCCTTTTCGGCGCGTCATGTCGCGCGCTTTGCGCGCTGCCTCACGGGCGCGGGCTGCCTCGATGATTTTGCCGACGATGATCTTTGCCGGACCGGGGTTCTCCTCGAACCACTCGCTCAGCTTTTCGTTCACCAGATTTTCGACCGCCGGACGCACTTCGGACGAAACCAGCTTGTCCTTGGTCTGGCTGGAGAATTTCGGGTCAGGCACCTTGACCGACAGAACGCAGGTCAGCCCCTCGCGCGCGTCATCGCCCGTGAAGTCGATCTTTTCCTTTTTCGCGATTCCGGAG
>JALRDR010001208.1 GCA_023262145.1 Planctomycetaceae bacterium
CAGTGGTACGACGCCAACATTTCGCTCCCCGGCTGTGACAAGAATATGCCCGGCTGCCTCATGGCGATGGCTCGACTGAATCGACCGTCCCTGATGATTTACGGCGGTACGATCAAACCGGGCTGCGGGCTGCAGGGGGAAAAGCTGGATATCGTCTCAGCATTCCAGTCGTACGGACAGTTCCTCAGCAAGTCCATCAGCGATGAAGAGCGATCCGCGATTGTTCGCAAAAGCTGCCCCGGGGCAGGTGCCTGCGGTGGTATGTACACCGCCAACACGATGGCCTCGGCGATTGAAGCGATGGGGATGACACTGCCTTACAGTTCGTCGATTCCCGCGGAAGACCCGGAAAAACTGGAAGAGTGTTTCCGAGCCGGCGAAGCCATCAGACTTCTGCTTGAACGCGACATCAAGCCTCGCGATATCATGACTCGAACGGCATTCGAAAATGCGATGGTTCTGATCATGGCAACTGGCGGATCAACCAACGCCGTACTGCACCTGATTGCGATGGCGCGTGCCGCCCGGGTCGATCTGACCATTGATGACTTCCAGGCGGTCAGCGATCGTGTCCCGTACATTGCCGACCTGAAACCCAGCGGCCGCTTTGTCATGGAAGATCTGCACACCATCGGTGGCACTCCGGCCGTCCTGAAGTACCTGCTTGAAAAGGGCCTGATCAATGGCGACTGTCTCACGGTAACCGGTCGCACTCTGGCAGAAAACCTGGCTGATCTTCCGGGACTTTCGGAGGGACAGCAGATCATTCAGCCGGTTGAACAGCCAATCAAGGACAGCGGTCACATTCGCATCATGCGTGGCAATGTCTGCCCAGACGGAGCTGTCGCCAAGATCACCGGAAAAGAAGGGCTCGTCTTCTCCGGTCCGGCTCGCTGCTTCGATTCGGAGGAGCTGATGCTGCAGGGGCTGGAACAGGGACTGATTCAGAAGGGTGACGTTGTCATTATCCGCTACGAAGGCCCTCAGGGCGGGCCGGGGATGCCTGAGATGCTGACACCGACATCAGCCATCATGGGTGCCGGACTTGGCTCTGATGTCGCTCTGCTTACTGACGGGCGCTTCAGCGGAGGATCTCACGGTTTCATCGTGGGCCATATCACCCCGGAAGCTCAGGTCGGCGGCACGATTGCACTTCTGCAGGATGGTGACACAGTCACGGTTGATGCCGAGAAGAATGAGATCAATGTTGACCTCAGCGACGAAGAACTTTCCGCTCGAGCATCAGCCTTTGTTGCACCACCATTCAAGGCCGAACGTGGCACCCTTGCCAAGTACATTCGTCTTGTCAAATCTGCTTCCGAAGGGTGTGTCACTGACGAATGATCTTCATGGATCACTGACGTATCAGGACACCTGATCGCCCGCCGATCCATCGAACGGTTGAGCAGTTTTTTCCGGCCGGCAGCATGAATCCCCTGCGGCAGGTCACAGTTCGCCATCCCACCACCGGCGAGCTCCTACAATTTTTCAATAACCAATCCAGAACAATCGGTCTGAGTCGACATTTGTGTGATCATCGGCGTCCAAACGAGCTGGCGCAAAACCCGCAGGCGCTGGTATGCCTGCAGCCGAGCAGGGCTGCAGGCGACGGCAGTGGTCCGCTGCTGGTATTCGGTTCCTGCAACCCACGGCTCAGGGACGCTGCAGACAAGTCGTCATGACGGTTGATTGCAGCGCGGTCAGAACCGGCCATAGCCACACTGACGGTCACAGTCGGTGTCAAATTGACCGGAGGCTGGCTGCCGAAGAACGGCAGCAGGATGACAACTGCAGAGCAATGCATGCTGATCAACAGAACCCTCAGTGATCTCCACAACAGTTCGATCAGACTTCTCAGACTTACGGCAGCGTGACTGGCAATCCCGGAGCAATGCAGCAGACTGAGAATCGAGCAGGAAGAAGGAAAGCAACGTGAAAGAACGCGCTCTGGAAGAGTCGACAGGCTTTGAAATGAACCGTGACGACAGGTCACAGGAACAGTTTCGCCAGACAATTCGCCGCTACATCGTGATGAAACTGCTCGCAAACGGGCTGCCGGTTCCTGATGGGCACGAGGACGTCGACCGGCTTGGACCGTTCCGCCTGCTCAGCACATATCATCATCGACTCAAGCGACTGGATTCACTGCATTGCCCGGCAGACGCACGCATTGAGCATTTCCTGCGGCGTTATTTTGATCGTGTTCGTGGTTGCAGTTCGCTCAATCTTCCCGACCTGACAGTGATTCTGGACAGGCACGGAATCGCCCGTGAATTATCTCTGCCACACGATTCCGATCACTACTCCAACCGTTACGGAGAATCCTACCGCGTTCGCAACGGAGTGCTCCACAATCCCACCAATGACAGACGCACGACTGTTGGAACATTTCACGTGGTGGAAGGAGGACTGCCAGTACCGGGCGACAAGAAGGTCGTACCGCGAACTGCATTCACAGCATTGTTTGCCCGCGCGTTGAATCCGCCCAGGGAACTGCTCAGACTGCCGTTTACCAGCAATGAATCTCAGCCGGCAGAGGCTTTTGTTTCGCTGCTGCTGCGGCCTCTGATCTGCCCGGAAGTCAGAGGCTTCTGTGAAGAACAGCGGATGGAAATTCGCTTCTTTGCACCGGGAGCTCTGGTCAGCAATCTGGACTTCGTGGAGTCGATCTTTGGGAATGCCGGAGATCCGTTCCTGCCGGAAAATGATGCCGCACTCGACGTGCAGCACTGGAGCGGACATACCGGCTGCGTCATCCTTGCCCCGCATCTGGTGGATGCCACCAAGAAGGAACTCGGACTCCCCCATTTCGATGATGCAACCGACAGCCAGAAACAGGATGGAATGTGCTGGAAATCGGAGGATGAAAAGTACAACGACGGAACACCGTTCAAGCTGACGTGCCGAGACGAGCAGGGGGTCATTGTCACACTCATCGCAGACAACTATTACGGATACTGCAAAAAAGAAGTCAAGACTCAGATCAGCTACGCAGCAAATCTGTCCGGGATGGTTGAGGAGGAACATGCCGGTGGTGCGATCGCCTACGCCAGCTTCAGCCTGGGCGAAGAATTCCATGCTGACAGCCGTAGCTACAATAATCGCACTTTCGCGGACGTCGCTCGGGATTATTCCGATCTCATCGAGATCCGCCCGGAAGGCTACGGTGTGGACCGTCGCTATCCCAATGTGATTTATGTCTCTGAGAACGCTCGGTTCACAGTGAGCGACCAGCGAATTTCATGGTTTCATAACAGCGAACAGCAGTGCATCCCGCTCCGCCCCGGCTACTTTTATCTCACCCCGTGCGGCTACAAGGTGCGTCTGGAAAAACACCCGGCCGCTCCCTCCTGGCGGCTCATCGGCACCGTTTCCGAAGGAGTCTTCTGCCATAAACCGTGTACTGTCAGTGGTGGCGGAAAGAGTGAAATCAGCAAGTCAATCGCAGACTACCTGCTGCATGGACCTGTCTTTGTCGCCAACTTTGAGGAAGACATGCGACAGGTTGAAGACATCTTCACTCGCGACTACGCCGATCGCTGGCATCCTCAGGGCACCGTCCAGCCGGACTACTCGCGAACACCCAGCCGAGCAATTCTGAGTGCGTCGCGATCACTCGGCAGTGTCATTAAGCTGTTGACTCCGTCCATCGACTACACGGACGCGTACAATCAGTGGCTGAGTGAGATTCCGGACCACATCTACGCGCTGGTCTTTGTGATCAAACGCATGCAGACCGCCGCCGATTTCAACTGGAAGGAACTCTTCGGTGTTGACATCGTCAATGGACACCCGGGGCATGAACTCAAATATGGTGAACGCAAGCTGGTTGGAACCTACCTGCGGGTCGGGCTGCAGGGACAGAACACCTGGAGAACCTATAAGCTGCGTCAGGACTTTGCCCCGGCGCAGAAAGTCCAGACTCAGGACGACATCAGTGCCTCAGTCGTAGTCCCCGGGCGTTGGCTGAAGCACCTTCCCACGGACGGCTTTAAGGCAGTCTCCGCAAAGTTCGTACAGAACTGTGAGTATCGGCTGTTTCAGCGGCCGGATGATGCAGTGCATCGTGGACTCGATCAGCAGACCGAAGCGGATCTTGCTCGCCGCGATAACTTCATCGTCAACTTTGAGCCACTATCCCGTGAAGATGTCTGCCAGATTCTTGATCGCCCGGTCGATCTGAGCCAGTTCACAGTCCCCATGCAGACACTGCTCCGAGATATGGAACGGGCCGAAGAAAGCTACGTCGTCTGTTCAAACACTCCGAGGCTGGTGAACGGCGTACCCAGCAAGAATCCAAGGTATCTGCAGCCGCGTCCGGACCTGACTGATCCGGTAAACCGGTATATCGGGGAAATGGGAACCAGACTGCAACGCGCTGTGCCCGCAGGAAATCCTGTTCACACTCCCGTGCAGGCCGTGCTGTGTGGCAGACGCAACAACCCTCCCGAGCCGGAGCGAGGAATCCGGCCGCTGTCGGTGTACAACCCGATCCATTATCAGGAACTGCCTGAGCTGTTCATGGACTTCATCAGCGCTCTGACCGGAAAAAGTCCGTCGACAACAGGTGCCGGCAGCGAAGGCGCACTCACCAAGGGGCCATTCAACTGCCTGCGACCTGTCACGGACCTGAATAATTCTCTCGTCAGCTTTCTGCTCACCGGCCTCGATGGTTTTTCCACACCCGCCGGTCATATCGGCTCCAGTGTCCGGGTAGATCACGACATCAGCCTGCTGATTCCCGAAATCTGGTGTCGTCTGACTGCTGAAGAACGGTCGGCGGAGTTCATGATCCGCGAAGGACTGCTCACACAACTGCATGATTACACCCACAATGGCGTGGAAATCCCTGCCAGCCGCCTGGGCTGGCGGATCAACACGAGGTTTGCACGTCGATTCGCCGGGCGTCTCTTTGATAATCCGCGGAAGGTCTTTGACGAGGCGATCCTCTGCCCCGAATCACAGGATGCAGACGCGTTTGCTGATGGCATCCTGTATATCGCGGAAGCGCAGCAGAGAGTGGCCGGACAGTACTTCGAAGACGGTTCTGTGGACCTTGCCTGCCCGCCACTGAAAGCGCTGCTGCACATCATGCGCGACGGTACATGGGAAGGCCTGACTGTGCATTCTCCGGAGTTCCGCCAGCTCTTTACCTGTGAGTCCATGCTGCAGTCTGACTGGTATGCGGAACGACTTGATCGTCGCCAGCAGCAGCAGCAATCGCTCTGGCAACGCCACGTCAAGGCGCTGGACAGCTTCCTCAACAGTAACGAATTCCATGAAGAGAAGATCTCGATGGATATCGCCGCCAGGCTGCAGTACGCTCGTCAGCAGCTGGATCGGGTCTCCGCCGCTGAGTTTCAGTCAGAAATGGTCGGAACACTTGGAACTGACCAGCTCTGACAACCGCGTACCGGAAAACGACACCACATGCTGTTTGCATGACCGCTGTTCAGACAGATTCTTCCTCGGAGTTTTTCATGTCACTGCTCCCGCTGATCGCCGCTGCAGAACTTACCGATGGGGCCGGTCGTGAGGTAGTCGCTGCGGGACGTATCTTTGCGGTCTATCGCGACGGTGACCACTATCATGTACTGGACGGCATCTGCCCTCATGCCGGTGGACCGCTCGGAAAAGGAACTCTGCAGACAGGCGTGGTCACATGCCCATGGCATGGCTGGCAGTTCCATGTCGACAGCGGCCAGCATTGCCTGAGCAGCGAAATCTGTGCCACT
>JALRDR010001211.1 GCA_023262145.1 Planctomycetaceae bacterium
CCGAGCGGCAAGTGATGAGACGGAGAACGGGCGGGTGTACGTCGTTTCGACCGGGCAGGGCTCCGGACAGCCGGAGCTGCGGGAATTCGATACCAGACAGGAAACCGTACAGGACCTGGGGGATGCAGCCGTGGGAAACGAAAAGTACATCGCATCGCTGGCGGCAGATCGTTCGGGGCAGTTTCTGTACTATGTCCCCGGCGCTCATGGTGGTGGCTGGCGTGATGGTTCCCCTGTCGTACAGTTTCACATCCCTTCCAGAACGCGCAAAGTCATCGCTTTCCTTGATCCATTCTTTACGGAACGTTACGGACTGACACTGAAAGGAACCTACAGCGTTGTCCTGTCAGCCGACGGCAGCACGCTTTTCATCGTCTGGAATGCTGCCCGCGGAACGAAAGCATGGGACTGTTGTGCGCTGAGCGTCATCCGGATCCCGGAGTCTGAGCGTTGAAGATCCGGCAGCGCCTGACTGTCATTCAGGTACCGGGGCAGTCCCGGGAGAGAACAGCTGCAGCGGCGTGGTGTTCCCAAGGTAGTTTCCGTCCTTGTCACGAACGGCCCCATTTCCCTGGCTGTTGCGGTTTGTCGCGGCTGCCACGAAGTGTCCATCTGCCAGAACTGTGATGCTGTGGCAGTTGGACAGACCCGTATGGCGGAACCACGGTTCCTGGTCACCGCGGCGAAAGAGCATGACCTGGCCTTTGCCGGGCTGCCCACTTGTCACCGCCGCCCACTGGTCTTCCGGATAGCGACACAGATCAAAGACATATCCCTGCTGGTCATCACCAAGTCGGAGAGAATCCGCTGTCTCCAGCGTTGGCCAGTTCAACCAGTGAATCACGGGCACTGCAATTGTGTTTCCGGTCTTCTTCGGTTCGCCACCGCTGCAGACAAGGGTCTGCTGATCAGCAAAGATAAGCTGGCGAACACCGCCAAGATCCTGGTCCCGTTCGAACAGATACATTCCTTCCAGCCGGGCCTCCGCTGTGCATTGTTCTTTCCCACGTTCCCAGCGACGAAGTACTCCGAACAGATCCGCGGAAACAAACTCGTGATTGGCCGGGTGAATTGCGACGGCGTACACTTCCTGCCGGTCAGCAGATACATCCTGCAGAAGTTGTCCGTCAGCGGTGTTCCAGAGCCGCACGTGTCCGTCACGTCCGCCGGTGATCACGATTGAACCATCGTGGCTCACCGCAAGTGAACGGATCCAGCCATCATGCGCCTGTTCCTGCTGCCAGAGCAACTCTGCCTGATTCTCCGCGAGGTGCCATGCGGCCAGCATCCCCCACGTATCGCAGCTGTACAGAATGTCGTGCTGCGGATGAAACTCCAGCCACTGCACCCAGCCGTGGTGGCCGGCAATGCGATAAGCCGGTTCCGCTGCGAGTGCAGCAGGATTCCAGCAGCGAATCTGTGCATCGTAAGTGCCGCCGCAAAGAAACTGCCCCGACGGACTGACGCGAATCAGACACAATTGTCGATCACTCTCCACCTGAGTCAGGGCCTGCGGTGGTCCGGCTTCTTCAGTCATCTGTTTGATTCCCCGTTCAGGCCAGCAGTTCAGCAATCGGCTGCATGTCATCATGAGCGATGGGCAGTGGCTGAGTACCGTTCATGAACTCAGCCTGGTGTGAATTGATTCCCAGTGCCGTATACCAGGTGTGGAACAAAGCTCCGATATCCCACGCCTGGGAGTTGACATCGGTTCCATCGGCGAGTGTTTCTCCGAGCACAACGCCGGGGCGAATCCCACAGCCAGCCATTGCCAGTGACCATGCATCCGGCCAGTGGTCCCGTCCTACCGATCCGTTGATGCGGGGTGTACGGCCAAACTCCGCCATCACCACCACCAGAATTCGTTCCATCAGCCCGCGATCCTGCAGATCATCCAGCAGCGCGGACACCGCCTGATCAACGCGAGGAACGCGAGTCGCATGAGCATTGAAGTTGTCACCGTGGGTATCCCAGCCGTAGGAGGTCACCTGTACAAAGCGAACGCCCGCTTCCAGCAGTCGCCGAGCCAGCAGTGTGTGCTGGCCCAATTCGTGTCTGCCGTAGCGATCGCAGTCAGCGGCCGGCAATTTATCCACGTCAAACAGATCCACATTCCTCATCAGCGTCTGCGCCAGATCATAAACATGACTGCCCGCCTCACTGACCTGCGGACGACGCCCTGTGGCAAACCTCTGATTGAATCGCTCCCGCAGCCGTTGGCGAAGTTCATCCAGATCTTCACTGAGCGTCTCCGGTCGCTGCAGATTCTGAGGCGGCTTGCCTCCGCCCAGAGCCAGTGCCCCATACTTCGGACCTAGAAATCCGGCATGACTGGAAATGAAGCCTCCGTTTCCTGGCTTTACCCAGACATACGGCGGCAATCCGCTGGCTGTAGGTCCCAGCAGGTGCGCTGTGGCGGCACCAAAGTAAGGGTACACGACGCCACGATCACGAGGATGCCCACGCAGAATCTTGGGGACTCCGGAGGAATGATTGGGATCCTCGGTCTTCATACTGCGGACTACGGACAGGCGGTCCATTCGCTGCGCCAGCCCGGGCATCAGCTCACTCACATGAATCCCCGGCAATCGC